>JAIXVO010000782.1 GCA_027482985.1 Cyanobacteriota bacterium | reverse complement strand
ATACAAGTCAGCTAGTTCGATCTGGCTTTTTTGTAAGAAAACATTCTGAACTGCCCGCAGGAAGCGAATCTGATCCGCGTTAAACTGTCGCTCGGCGATGTACTGCTCAAAGTTTCGCTGCACCACGGTTTCGTAGTCTGGTAGCGTCTCCATGTCTAGCTGTTCTCGCAGAAAGCCCAGTAAACTGCCTGTCCTGATATTAAAGGCTTTGCGAATGTTAGAAATCACATCGGTTGCAAACTTTGTCGTTTGGTACGTCCCAGGTGTTTCAGCCACTTTTGCGCCGCCCGTAGTAGAGCCGTCACTAAACAGGTTAGAACTCAACTCCTGCCGTAATGTCCGCTCTAGCGCCACCAGTTGCAGATCAGTGGGCATCTCACCCTGTCGCAGAGCCGCGATCGCGGGGTGGTTCTCCACAATTTCCAGCACTTTCCGCTCCACCCGTTCCCGATACTCCTGCACATACACCTGCTCACCCCCATCGCCCAGGGTGATGTAACCGCTGTTGGCAATGCGATCCTTCAAATTAATCTCCAGGAAAGAACTGGGCTTCTCCCGCCGATTCTTCATCTGGTTTGCCAGGTCAGTGACCACCTGATTCAATTCATCCGGTGTCGCCGATCTCAACTGGGCGGAGAGGCAGCGGTTCACTGCAGCTTGTTTCTGCGGGTCTGCCACCACAAAATCGGGCAGCCGACTCACATCTTCCGCGATCGACTCCAGCGTCGCAGGCTTGACCGTATGAGTCAAAATCTCGTGCTTCAAACGCTCGACCTTGTTCGTGAATGTCGCCGCCACCACATCCGTACCCGCTACAAACCGTAGCAATGGCCCCACTCTGGAACGAAGGAAATCAATTTTGGTCTGGTTCAGATGTAACCAGAAACTATTCGTCCAGGCTGGTTCAATTTCGGGATACACCTTCTGCACACTGAAGACATCCAGCGGAATTTGGGCAATTTGAGATCGCACCGCAGCGATCGCCTGCTGGCAATCTGGTGCGGTTTGGGCATTCAAATAAAACTCCAGCAGCTTCAGCCGGGTATTGAAAACCTTCACCAGCACAGGTAAATCCTGGCTCACCACATCATCCTTCGGCTCCCGGTCAAACTTGTTCTGCCAGAAGTCGATAATCAAAAACTTCTCCTTGCGTCCCTCCGGCAACCATTCCAGATGTTTACAGGCTTCCTGGTTTCGGGTGCCGCGTCCAATCATCTGCGTCAGCTTGATTTGAGACTGCACCGGCTTCATAAACACCAGGTTCATCACCTCCGGCACATCCACCCCGGTATCCATCAGATCAACAGAGATGGCAATGCGGGGCTGGTCGTTCCGCTTAAAATTTTTGATCAGGTCATCCGTCCGCTCCATCTGGGAGGTAATTACCTGCACCAGATTGGGATGGTTGGGGTACATCTCCTCAAAGGTTTTGGCTAACCGCAGCGCGTGTTTTTGAGTCAGCGCAAACACGATCGTCTTCGCGGGGAGTAGCCCAGACTGATCCTTGTAGCAAAGTTTCCAAATCTCCTCCCAATGCTGCCGCAACGTGCCCTTGTTGCTAACGGTGCGCTCTAACTCGGTGCCCTCATAATTGATTTCATCCGGGTCAATCCCGTTTTCGATCAATTCATTCCGGTCCTCTTCACTTAAATTGGCACCTCGAATGCCATCCCGCTGAAACTGAGTCCGCGCTTGATACACATCAAAATCAACCAGGTGCTTCTCCGCGATCGCCTGCTTATAGTCGTAGAGGAAAGTCGGTTTGGGTGGAGTCTCAAAACATTGGAAGACTTGGAACGTGTTGCGATCAATAAAGGTGGCAGGCGTTGCCGTTAGTCCAATCACCTGGGCATCAAAATATTCCACCACCTCCCTGAACTGGTTAAAGATGGATCGATGGGCTTCATCAAACACTATCAGGTCAAAGAATCCGGGAGTGTACTTTTTATGACAGGCGGCCAGGGTATGCAGGGTGGAGACGTAGAGCCGTTGGCTGGTGTCTGTGTTGTAAGTGCGAATTTGATGTCGGGGTTCATTCGGCAGAAACGCCTTAAACCCATCATCCAACGCCTGCTTCACTAACTCCTTGCGATCGGCAACAAACAAAATTCGCCGCGCCTGGTTTGCCCGTAAAAATAAGTCAATCAGCGCCATCGTGGTGCGCGTTTTACCTGTGCCCGTTGCCATGACCAGCAACGCCCGCCGGAACCCGGCATCAAAGCGTTCGCAGACCCGCTGGATGGCTTCCTGCTGATATAGTCGTCCGGCGATCGCGATATTGACAGGCAGCGTTTGCAGTGCAATCTTATTGCGGCGAAGATACAGCAGGTTTTCCAGATCTGCCAGTGAGAAAAACCCGGCAACGGGGCGCTTGGTTTCACGATCAACGTCCCAAAAGTAAATCTCTCGGCCATTCGTCATGAACGCAAACGGCTGAAAGCTTTGATGTTTGGCAATTTCTGTTACGTAATGGCGAACCTGCTGCTCGGCCACGAGGGGATCGCGGCTTTGCTTCTTGGCCTCGACGATCGCAATCACTTCCCCATTGGGCTGATAGAGGCAGTAATCAGTCACCCCGTTCCAGGGCGCGGCATCATACCCATCCACCGGAATCTCAAATTTGACTTGAGCCGGGTTGGTCAAATCCCACTTTGCCTTCGCGATCGCGGGGTCAATTAAATCCTTTCTCGTTGTCGCCTCATTCAGAGACATGCCGTTATCCCTATTCGATAAAAGATCCCTCAGCCCATCCTGCCCCCTTACCGATCAGTTATAGCAACGGGAGAATTTAGAACAGTCAGATGATCCGGCCTTGATGATCCAAACGAGCTAAACGGCTAGTTCTTCACTGTGCTTCTCAAACGACTGCCGAATCAGAACCATCACATCATCCATCATCCAGGGGATTGCGATTGAGCCGCGGCCAGCTCTTGCAGTTCCTCCAAGGGATGAAGTTTTACCATCGTTGTCCAAAGTTCCTGGCCAGAATTTGTGAAAATTACCAACTCACCATGCTCGATGGTAGAGGCAACAGCAAGTCCAACCTGACGGGCTAAATCGATCCAGTCTTTTTGTTCTTTAGTCAGTTTGGGCAGATCTGGAACGGGCGATCGATATGGCTCTGAGGCTGGGAGTGGTTCTGGAAGAAGGGTGGGTTCCGCTTTTTGGGATGAACGTTGAGACCAGGGTGACCAACCTCTCTTCAAAGCTTTCATAAACAACGCTTCCCGACAAGTTGTTTTGCCATTCTTGCGAGTTGGAGGAGACTCATAGGCGACTTGGGCCGCCTGTTGAATCCGGTCGAGGGCGGCGGCACCCAATTGGCAAATGGTGGCAGGGATAGCTTGGGCAATCGTGGGGTTGATCTGGATGCCCAATTGGCTAACGGTTTGGCAAGCTGTTTCAGTCAGAGCCTCGAAATCCAGAGATTGTGGGTCAACTGGCTCAACTTTCTCTGTTAATTCTTTAACAGGGTGGGGGGTGGGTTCAGTCTGCATTTTTTTTAAATTCTTTAAATCTTGTACAACGACAGAATCGGGATTTGAGGGTTGTTCTGGGGAAGATTCACGACGATCGATGGAAGGTTTCGAGCGATCGGTGGAAGGTTTATGCCCAATTCCAGGATCTAAGATCTTGACGGAGAAAATTGCTCCCCACCATTTGCGGTCAATCACAATTAACTCCTCCTCCTGGAGTTGCTTCAATGCCGAGCGGAGCCAACGCACACTGTAGTCCAGCTTCTCGGCCAGGTCGTTTAAGTTAAATTCGTGGCTTTTACCGGGGACAGTCCGCCGTCGTAACTCCCGCCACAACGCTCCCGCTGCTGGAGGGAGTTCACGCAGCATAGCGTCTGTCTTTTCTGTGATTGCCGCAAAAGGAGAATCATAGAGCGCTTGGGCTTTCAAGGTTGCAACCATCTTTTACACTCCCTGCAAAGTCACTAGAATCAAAAAACTCAGGCTGTTTGGCCTGTTGTCCCCCTGTTTCACCAGGCGATCGCTCAGGGGGTAACGGCTTTCGGTTTGCCAGTTGGGTCTGTGGTCAGGGTGGGGGTGATCCGCCCTGATGTAGTCGTGGCGGTGGGGAAAGAGGGCGAGAAAGCGATCGTCCCCTTCCTGCACAGAGCGAAATTTGGGCGCGGGTGCGAGTTTCATGGGCAGCGCTCCCCGAATTCAAAAATGATGTCGTTCACGGTATAACCTCCCTGGGTCTGTAGCGATGACGGATAGGAAGCCATGCAAAATTTGAGCAATTTGTTGATAAAGTTGCGCATATCAACAAATTGCCACTAAAATTGGCATAGCAATTCGGGCGACTTAACTTTTGCTTTTCCACGAGCGGCTAGTTAGGGTCCCCAAATCTATCTGAAAGTGAATATAGTCTTTTGCCCCTTCTGTTCACGCAGTGGGGGTTCTGACTTTTAAAGGGTTGCTATGTCATTCGGGTTTCTCCTTCGCGTTGCAAACGGGAAAACGGGTCAGTTGATCTGCGACTGTAGTACGGGCGCATTTCCCGTAGTGAGTAGCTTAAGCGATCTAAGCGCAGATCTCGAAAAATGCCGCAAATTTTCAGCCACTTTATCGCCGAGACTGGCCGTTAGGACTGATTCGTGGTTTCATGCAAAAACTCGTCCACAGCGTCAAACTGATCGTGGTAGTTGATGTACTTCAAAAAGCTTTGCAGCGGAAAATCTTCGATTAGTCGGGTGTTTTCAACCTCTTTGTACCCTGCAGTTTCTAGGGCAAATATTTTGAGGGTGCCGTCATCCCAAAACCAAACCTCCTTAACCCCCATCCGGCGATAGCCCTCTAAACGGTCTACCCCTCCACTGCTAAAGACAACTTCAAAGACTAAATCAGGATATTGTCCGCGAGTCCCAATACTGTAGGATTCGTCGGGTTCATTTCTAGCCCCGTCCTCTTTCCGGCCTAACGTGGGGCCGCCCCGACGGTAAAACCGGATGCGTCTTGCTCTCAAGTAATTTTCCAGCAAGATTCCCATCGTTGATTTCACGGTTTCGTGATCTTCTCCGATCGGCATGATTTCCAGCAATCCATCCAAGTAAATGAGCTTTAGCCCTGGGAAGTCTTGCAGTGACTCATCAATCTCCTCAAGCTGCTCCCAGGTCACGTTATGAATCAGCTTTGGGGGTCTAGGTTGTTTTGACTTTGTAACTAAACCTGTCATCGGCGATCGCCCCTCAATTATTCCTTGACAGTCTTTTTAGTCGTTGGCTTGTAATCTCCCTTGTCTTTCGCCTCTCTTAAACCAAGCTCAACCAAAAATGTTGCAAGGTTAGCGACAGGGCGACCTTGTTGAATTGCCCAGTCTTCCAACTCTGCTGCTGCCGCATCCGGCAAAGTAATCGTAATCCGCTTCATGGAGTTTAGTGTCATGCGGTTGAGATGCTCCAAATATACTTGTTCATGCTTTAAACCCGTAAATTACACTCTTTAAGATGCTTAACTACATCTTTTAGTATGCTATTATCCATTCATGAATTATTCATATGAACGCAGGCAATTCACATGAATGCCGCTCAAGTTGAAAGACTCATTCCCCGCAACGTTGCCTTGGTCAGGCTTTCAGAAATTCGGTATGGGA
Source organism: Cyanobacteriota bacterium (assembly GCA_027482985.1). Classification (GTDB taxonomy): domain Bacteria; phylum Cyanobacteriota; class Cyanobacteriia; order Leptolyngbyales; family Leptolyngbyaceae; genus JSC-12. The sequence continues at coordinate 5,199 of JAIXVO010000782.1, read as the reverse complement.
TTGAAGCCGTTTCAGAAGGGCGGTTACTGAGTCAGCCTTCGCTGTGGCGTTGGTGTGAATTGGTGGAGATTGAGCCGGGGAAAGTCGAGTTTACCGAGTCCGAATTCAATCAACTCGCCGCGATCGCTGTGGCCTACCGACGCGGGTTCTCAACTCAGCAAATTTTGGAGAAACTGACCCATGAAAAAAACGCAAATTCGCCTGATGCTCGATAAGGAGGGCATCAAGATCTCAAGCACCCGCATTGGAGAAGTGGCCACATCGCTGGGGTTTGGCAATCACGTTGATTACACCTACACCGATCTGGAAGCCAAACAGATTTTAGAGGTGTTCCGGCAGGATGCAATCAAGCCTCAGACGGCAGACGCTGCAACCTCTCAGCCCGTTGAACCCCTGCCGCCGGAAGATTCGCGGGCGTTAACGAAACAAGTGATCGGGCAATCGACGAACACCCTGATCAGCCAGGTGAAAGATCTAGCGACCCGCATGGATGCAAGCGATCGCACCCTGGCGCGACAACTGGCTCAATACGTGGTGGATCGGCCGCAGCGCTTCACGGTGATGTTTGCACAGGAGTTATCGGCCCTCATGTCACCAGCGCAGGAAAGTCCACAATCCTTTGTTGATGCAGATTTAGTGGATGTTGAAATGCCAGATCTCACAACTGACTTCCTGCACATCGCCCCTGCCACTGCCCTCGGTGCTTTGCCCATGTAAGTTCTGCGTGACTCCAGCGCTAACCATTCAGAAATCCCAGGAAACCTGCCCATGTTCCAAGCTTTGTGCCGCCTAATTTCCACAGTGCTGGAAGTGCCCTTCGGGATTCTCCCGGCTCTGGCCTTCGGTCAGTGTATCGCCTTCTAACGAGGACTTTCCCCATGCAACCTCTCGACCAACGCCAGCAGACCAACATTACCCCGCATCCCGGCGGGCATCTCGTCCAGGTCGGCGACAAAACCTATTACCTGACCGAGTTGCAAATGACCGGGGCCTCCACGCTGATCACGCCGCAACCCATTGAGCGATCGCCCCATGAAGTGACTCCCGACGATCTCTTTCTCTTCTGGGTCAAACTTTTGGCGATCGGCACTCTGGGCCTGGGCGGACTCTTAGCCCTGCTAGTGTGCCGCGATCTGTTCTTTCGCCCCCCGCCGGTGCCGATTGCCGCTCCAGCTGCCGCCCCCCAACCGCAAACCGTGATTGTGCAACCCGCACCACCCGAACGCCGCCCTTACCTCCGTCGCGACTGTCGTGCCACCGGGTTATTTGGGTGGGGATCTGAATGCCAGGAGGAGCAAGGCTATGAATAATCCCCAATCGCAAGATGACCTGCAAGCTGTCGTCAATGTCCTGCTGTCCCAACTCAAACAACAAGGGAAAACCGCCAAACTGCCCACCCCCCAAACCTGGGTGGAACGGCATCTGTCTGCCCCGAAGTCCTTCCCCGAAATTCTTTGGCGCATCTGCTGGCTCTTGGTCATCCCGGCGATCGCCCTGCGGCTGTGGCTCCCTCTATCCGACTGGTGCTGGTTCAACGGCTATCCCCTGGTCACGATCGCCGTTTGGGTGGTCGCGCTGGGATTGTACTGGTTGACCTATCACTTTGCCATCAATACACCCGCTGCCGCCAAACTACGCCGCCTGATCGATATTCAGTTTGCCCTGCCGCTGGCGGTGGTCTGGTTCCTACTGTGTTGGGAGTTTTTGCGTCATGGCTGATGAATTGAAGCCCTACGAATTGGTCAACATCTACCGCGAAGCTCGCCACAGTCGCGTCAGTTCCGTACTCTTCTCCTTGTTAGGGCTAAAACTGGCGATCGCTGGCTTTGCTTTCACCCTCTCGGATCTGCCGTTCCGCTGGCACCTGTCTCTGAGCTGTTGGGTGGGGGGTAGCGTCCTGGCATTGCAGGCCCGCGCTGCGACGAGGCAAGCCGATAAATACTAGCGCCGCCGAGATGCCCTGGACTGGGCGAGTGAAGAAGCGCAACTGACCGCGATCGTCAAAAGTGTGCAACCGTCTCTCCCTGGCCTCCAACTGGTCGCCCCCGAACGCCCCTTAATCCTGCCTACCGGAGCCTCTCCCCTCGAATCCTTTGCCACCGTCGTGCAACAACTCCTGGCGAATGACCTGGAAGTCCGCACCGATTACGTCAATGCGATCGCCGGACCGCAACTGATTCAACTGCAACTGCGCCCTCACGACCTGAAGAAAATCAAACAGTTGCAGGGCGATGCCATGTCCGATTCCATCCAAACCCTACTGAGTCTGCCCACTCCCCCGATCGTGACCTTAGACCGGGGGGCGATCGCCCTTTCCATCCCGCGTCCTGATCGCCAGTTCTGCCACTTCCCGGACTACATCCAACCTGCCAGTGGTGGACCTAGGGCAAACGCACACGTTTTTTTACAATTTGCTGGAGGGGGTAGGAACTTGAGCCAGAATCTTGGCGAGATACTGGTCATCCCAACCCGCTTTCAGCCGTTTAGCCCGTGTGCCACCTTTAGCAGACTGTTCTTGAGTTAGTAGATTTATCGCGAGATGACGAATCACCGCTAAGTTTTCCGCGCAATAGCCCTGAGTGGCACGAGATTGGTCTTCTCGAAATCCCACATCTAAAATCCAATGCAGTTGATTTTCAATGCCCCAGTGACCTCGTACTGCCGTCGCAAAACCTGTCGCATCGGGCGGTAAACTCAGTAGATAGTAGCGCCTTTCACAGGTCATTTTGTCGCCTACTTGGCGCTGTGATTCCACACAGCCAATCGTTGTTAACTTTGCCCAGTGCTCGGCACCAAGCAAATATTCTGTTTTTCCCATCACCCAGTAGCGCCGAATTTCTTGCCGTCCATGTCCTTGCTCTTGGGTTTCATAAAAGTCATGCTCAATGCCTCGAAAGTTCTGGCGATGGGCATGGTCAAACAGTTGCTCGACATCTTGATGAAGATCACCTTGATTGCCTTTGAGCGCTAGGACATAATCCCCTTGCTGAGCGACCATTTGAGCCGCGATTTCCGTTTGACAACCCATTGCATCAATACTGATCACCACTCCGTTTAGATCGAGTACTTTCAAGAGTTCTGGAATCGCCGTAATTTCATTTGACTTCTCGTTCACCTTTCGCTGTCCTAACACGAGTCGATTTTGGCTGGCCCAGGCGCTGACCATATGAATCATGCCTTGTTTCCCGCCACACTCGTAACTACCGCGTAGCGTTTTGCCATCTAGACTAATCAGTTGGCCATCGGTGAGATGAAACACTGCTTGTACCCAGTTCAAAAAGCATTGCTGTAACTGTTCTGGGCGAAGTCGAGCAAACATCCGCTCAAACGTATCGTGAGACGGAATGCCGTTGGGCAACTCCAAGAAGGTTTTCAACCATTCCTGTTTGGCAATACCGTAATTCTCAATCTCGACCCAAGTATCAGCGCCGCAAATCACCGCACAGATCGTCACTAAGACAATATCAAGCAACAAATGCTCAATACTGTGCTGGGCACGAGGGTCATCCAGTGAACTGAAGTGTTCTTTGAGGGGAATAATTGCGGCATCAATCATCGCAGAACGCTCCTTGGCATCAGGACTGCTCTGGATTCTACGCTCTCTGCTCAATCGCTCCAACCCCTACCACTTAATTGTTAAGAAACGTATGCGTTTGCCCTAGTGGTGGACCGCTAAGGATGGCGATCGGGGTGCATGTGCGGGGAGAACTGGTGGAAGAAGAACTCTCGGGCGATCGCCTGCAACACTTTGTCGTGGGCGGTGCGCCACGCCAGGGCAAGAGCCAGTGGATTCTCTCCGCAATGGGTAGTCTGGTGCATCGCTATAACCCACAACAGATTCAATTCATCTGCGGCGATGGCAAAGGTGGCGTGACACTCGGATTCTTGCAAGGCAGTCCTTACCTCTTGCAACCCGTCGCCTATACCCGTGCTGCGGCCAGCGAACTGGTGAACGGGTTGAAGGAATTGGTGAGCGATCGCTATGCGCAGTTCCGGCAAGTGAACGCACAAACGATCGACGATTACATTGCCTCCACTGGCGTATCCATGCCCTATATCGGCGTGTTCTGGGACGAGTTTCAAGACCTGTTCACCCTCGACCCCCGCCAGCCCGAACTGCCGATCCTCGAATCTCTTGCCAGTCTAGCTCCTGCCGCTGGTGTCTTCTTTGTCTGGTCCAGCCAACGGATTGATGGCAAACTACTGCCGCCGCAAATCAATAGCAAATGCCTGTCCCACGTCTGTTTGAAAGTCCAGAAAGACAAAGACTCTGAGTTTGTCCTTAACGGTGACCCCGCTGGCGTGAACCTCTTGGGCAAAGGCGATCTGATTTACGACAACGGCAAGGAAACCCACCGCTTGCAGGGCCTCTACTTGCCTCATCGGGATGCCGTTTTCAAATCTACCCCGACCCTCACATCCCACCCCGATGCACCCACCCTCGACCAATTCAGTCAGGAATTCGCGGTGCCAACACCCCGAGACTATCTGGAGAAATGCCTGAATTTACCCACCGCTGAATCGGTGGAAGCAGAACCAGAATCACCCCCTACTCCACCCGAAATTGAGTGGGATGAAATCCCTGATTACCTGCATGAGTTGATTAAGTTTTCGATACGATTTGGCTGGGTGACGGCCCGCAAAATCAAATCCGATGTGAGTGTGTACCGCAACAGTTCTACTGATGAAATCCGCAGCTTCTTCCTGGCCGCTCAAAACCTCGGCGTGGGGATGGTCCGAGGATCGGGAGATCGCCTCCAGTACGCTGCAATTTTGGGGGAGACCCGGGAGTACCGTTGATTGGTGCTGATGCCGTTGATGCAAGGATCAGCACCAATCAACATGGCTCAACACTCCGGTGTTGTCAGCGCTTTTATCAACACTGCATCAACACCCGGATCAACACCCCGATTAGCAGAGATAAACTCAAATTCTTGAGTGATCAAATGTAACTTCGAACGACTAAGAAAAGGTTTAAAAATAATATGCCCCCTAATAGAATCGGGGGCAGTTTTACTATATTCCTCTGCTTGCTAGAGGGTGCTTTAATAGCCATTCCTCTTAACACTAAGTAGGCGGGGAAATTAATTATAAGATAGAAAAGTTCCTAAATACGCTGATTATGCCTGCCCCATTACGAATTATGCTCAACTCGGAAGAAGAGCGCACCCTGAGTGAATTACGATTGGCTGAGCATCT
>JAIXVO010000753.1 GCA_027482985.1 Cyanobacteriota bacterium | reverse complement strand
CGGTGCGGTTGATGTTTTTGATGGGGAGGGTTGCCGTTACTTTTTCACCTCGCTCGATCGCCGGCTGGCACAACGCCAACAACTGCGTCATGTCGAGGGATTTATCCAACCCATGATCCTGTGCCATCTGGCAATAGCGTCCCACCGTGGCGGGAACATCGGGCTGGTAAAGGATCGGCGCAATATCCAACCCTTTCGCTTTCCAATGGGCGATCGCTTGTTTGGCTTCTAATACATCGGTGCGACCCACCATTTCATCCAGCGTGCGGAAGCCGAGGGCTGCCATAATTTCCCGCACTTCCTGAGCGATGAAGTTCATGAAGTTGACCGTGTGTTCCGGATCGCCAATGAAGTTCTTCCGCAAGACGGGATCTTGGGTGGCGACCCCAGCAGGACAGGTGTTGAGATGGCAGACGCGCATCATGATGCAACCCAGGGTGACGAGGGGAGCCGTGGCAAAGCCAAACTCTTCGGCACCCAGGAGCGCCGCAATCACCACATCGCGGCCAGTCTTCATCTGACCATCGGTTTCGACCACAATTCGCGATCGCAGATCATTCAGCACCAAAGTTTGATGCGTTTCCGCCAACCCCAGTTCCCACGGCAATCCCGCGTGTTTGATGGAGGTTTGCGGGGAAGCGCCTGTCCCGCCATCGAAGCCAGAAATCAGCACCACATCCGCATGGGCTTTGGCGACTCCTGCGGCGACCGTACCGACTCCCACTTCAGAGACGAGTTTGACACTGATCCGCGCGTCCCGATTGGCATTTTTCAAGTCATGGATCAGTTGTGCCAGGTCTTCGATCGAGTAGATGTCATGGTGGGGCGGGGGAGAAATCAGGCCCACACCGGGCGTGGAGTGCCGGACTTTGGCAATCCAGGGATACACCTTCTTGCCAGGAAGTTGGCCGCCTTCACCGGGTTTTGCGCCCTGAGCCATTTTGATCTGGAGTTCTCGCGCTTGCGACAGGTAGAGACTCGTCACGCCAAATCGCCCGGATGCCACCTGCTTGATGGCGCTATTCTTCGAGTCGCCCTGCTCATTCGTCCAGGTGTAACGCTCTGGATCTTCGCCGCCTTCGCCAGTGTTCGACTTGCCACCGATGCGGTTCATCGCGATCGCCAGCGCTTCGTGCGCTTCCTTCGAGATCGAACCATAACTCATGGCTCCTGTTTTGAAGCGGCGCGTAATCGAATCAATGGACTCCACTTCCTCAATCGGAATCGCCTCCCGTTGTTTGAATTGAAGTAACCCACGCAACGTGAAATGTTTCTGATTTTGTTCGTTCACGAGTCGGGCGTAAGTCTTGTACGTGTCGTAATTGTTCGTCCGAACCGCTTTTTGCAGATTGTGAATGGTTTCGGGACTGAACAGATGGGCTTCCCCTTCTTTCCGCCACTGATACTCACCGCCGACATCCAGCGTGTGGCCATTCACATCGCGATCGGGGAAGGCGTGACTGTGGCGCATGATCGCTTCCTGCGCGATCACGGTCAGGTCTGCCCCCTGAATCCGCGAGGCAGTCCAGGTGAAGTACTGATCCACTACCGACTGATCCAGCCCGATCGCCTCAAAAATTTGCGCGCCCCGGTAACTTTGAATCGTCGAAATGCCGATCTTGGAGGCGACCTTCACGACTCCCTTCGTTGCCGCCTTGATGAAGTTCTTCACGGCAGTCGCATGATCCACCCCAACGAGTAGCCCCTGCTCGATCATGTCCTGCATCGACTCAAACGCGAGGTAGGGATTGATCGCACAGCAGCCATAGCCAATCAAGGTGGCAAAGTGATGCACTTCACGGGGTTCGCCCGATTCCAGCACCAAACCGACACGCGTTCGATTACCATTCCGAATCAGGTGGTGATGCAAGCCAGCGACAGCAAGCAGAGCGGGAATCGGCGCATGGTCTTTGTCCACGCCGCGATCGCTGAGAATCAGAATCGTTACCCCAGCCGCGATCGCGTCATCCGCTTGCAGACAAATCGCTTGAATGGCCGCTTCTAAACCTGCCACACCCGCTTTCGGATCAAACAACGAGGCGATCGTCGTGGACTTGAAGCCATCCTGATTCACAGCCTGTAATTTCGCGAGTTCGGCATTGGTGAGAATTGGTGTCTTTAAGCGAATCAGATGACAGCTCTCCGGTTCCGGCTGCAATAGGTTTTTCTCTGCTCCCAACGTGGTGAGGGCCGAAGTAATAATTTCTTCCCGAATCGAGTCGATCGGGGGATTCGTGACCTGGGCAAACAGTTGTTGGAAATAGTCGTACAACAGTTTCGGGCGATCGCTCAACACGGCTAAAGGTGTATCGGAACCCATCGAACCGATCGCTTCTACCCCATCTCGCGCCATCGGGGTCAACAGCATCCGCAAATCCTCAAACGTATAGCCAAACGCCGTTTGTCGATGAATCAGATCACCGGCTGGGAGGGGCGCAGGGGGATTCGCCGCCACGGGATCGGGTAACTGTGACAGATCCACCAGATATTGATTCAACCAATCGCGGTAAGGTGCTGCCGTGGCGATCGCGGTTTTAATTTCCTCATCCGCCACAATCCGTCCTTCTTCCATATTCACCAGGAACATCCGCCCCGGTTGCAGGCGACCTTTATACGCCACCCGCTCCGGCTCAATCGGCAATACCCCAGCCTCAGAAGCCATGATCACCAAATCATCCTTCGTCACGTAGTAGCGAGACGGGCGCAAACCGTTGCGATCGAGCACAGCGCCCATCATCGTGCCATCGGTGAAGGCGATCGAGGCGGGACCATCCCACGGTTCCATCAAACAGGAATGGTATTCGTAAAAGGCTTTCTTCTCGTCACTCATGGACTCATGCGCTGCCCACGGTTCCGGGATCATCATCATCACCGCATGGGGCAGACTCCGCCCTGCCAGGATCAGCAGTTCCAGCGCATTGTCGAAAATCAGCGAGTCACTCCCGTCAATATTGATCACGGGCTGAATTTTCTGGATATCCTCGCCAAACAGTTCCGACTCAAACAGAGATTGGCGGGCGTGCATCCAGTTGATG
>JAIXVO010000659.1 GCA_027482985.1 Cyanobacteriota bacterium | reverse complement strand
ATTTAGGAACTTTTCTATCTTATAATTAATTTCACCCGCCTACTTAATGTGTTTCCACTGCAAAGCTAATACTTCTGAAGGACGAGCACCTGTGGCAAAAAGAAACTCCACCAAAGAGGTGTAGTAACTGTAGTATCGATTTTTGCTGAACGCTTCAATAATGAGGTCACGTTCAGCAGCCGAGAAGGGGTTAATGTCGTCTTCCATTTTTTCCGCTTTGGGTAATTTGATTTGGGCTGCCATTCCGTGGAATGGGTTTTCAGTAATCAGTCCTGATTGAATTGACCAGTCGCAGCAAGCATTCAATGCAGTAATAAACCGCTTGGCTGAGTTGATTGGAATCGATTGAAGAGCTTCATCCCGAATTTCGATCGCGTTGTCAAGGTCTTGGGATGGCATTCGCTTTAAGTAGCTGGTGAAAGCACGGTACTGATTCTTCATTGTGCTTGGAGCACATTGGGGTCTTTTCCATTCCACAAACTTTTCCCATAACTGGGTCAAAGTTGGTTTTGGGGTAGAAATTGGGGTAACTGGGGTCACAGTGCTAAGAGCAGATTGAGGTTTGTACTTCTCCAGAGTTGGGTCAAAGCGTTCATAAAGAATATCCTTCTCAATCTCGGTAGCCCTCATCTATGCCAACTTTCGATACTGAGCTGTATCGGATAACCAGTCGATAAGTAATGCCGTTTGCCGCCGAATGTGAAGACGAGTTGCAGCCGATTATTTGAAGTTTTTATACGAACAGAGCCTTTGGAGGCTTTTCCAGCCTTGTCTTCTGAATACATGGGTAACCCTTTAGTGATTCAAGCGTACTAATAACTTGCCCCAAATTTACCCCAATTCCTACCCCAAACTCGTCTAAAAAGACCCAACGTCATGGTGGCAGTTAAAACAAAAAGCCCCTCTGAAACTCAGTCAGAGATGCTTTTGTAGCTTGAAACCTTGGAAGCCGATGGCGGGATTTGAACCCGCGACCGCTCGATTACGAATCGAGTGCTCTACCACTGAGCCACATCGGCACGACAGCTATATATTATATCAGGATGGGGAGATCCTGAATCGCTGTTAAACCAGTTCTCGTCCAAATGGCACCAATGCCAGCACCATCAGCTTGAAATGCTGTTTGGCGAAGGGGAGGCCAACAATGGTGATGGCGAGTAAGATGCCCCAGATGAGGTGATTGAGGGCGATCGCCCAACCAAACAAAAAGACCCAAATCAGATTAAAAATGAACGTTAGCGTACTGCCCGCGCTGGGTTTCTCGACAATTTCTTTGCCGAAGGGGGCAAAGGTGGCAATCCCAATTTCGATCGCTTTAATCCCAAAGGGAATGCCGATGATCGTTAAGCAGGTGGTAATGCCGCCAATGATGTAACCGACGGCGCTGATGAAGCCGCCAAATATTAGCCAAATGATGTTGCCGAGTAAGCTCATGAGGGGAATCTGGGGGGTAATGGGTAATGGGTAATGGGTAATGGGTGATGGGTGATGGGTAATGGGTAAGAAGGAGTTCAAAAGTGGGGATGCATGCGGGGATGGAGCAAGGGTTTGACTACCTGCCCCTGTTTCAAATGTTGATTCACAATGAGCGGGACATCTTCCGATTTTATCCGACAATACCAAATTTCATCGGGTAAGACACGGACAGTTGGTCCTAAGCTGCATTGGCCCTGACACTCTGCTGCGATTATTTCTACGCCCTCGACGGGATTGGCTTCGAAAGCTTGCAGGACAGCCGCACCACCATTGGCGACACAGTTCACGTATTGACAGACGAGCACCTGACGAGGAGAAGACACGGGGCGGGGTGGTGAGTGGATGGGTGGGTGAGATGCCGCAGGACTGGAAGATCTGCGACATCTGGGACGGCGGAGTTATTTGCCAAAGCCTTTGCCAGCGTTGACTGTGACCATGCCGAGGCAATGTTCGATCTGCGATCGCAGCGCCTCGTGATCCAACCCCTGCCCGATCAATACCAGTTGGTTTTTGGGTTCGCCTTTCCACTCGGAATCATCCAATGAGAAGCGTTTGCCGCTGAGGTGGAAGATGTGGCGTTTGGGGCTTTCCTTGAACCAGAGAATGCCTTTGGCGCGAAATACGTTTTCCGGGAGTTGGTTATCCAGGAAATACTGGAATTTTTTGATCTCGAAGGGGCGATCGCTCTGGAAGGAGACGGACGTAAACCCATCATTCTCTAGGTGGTTGGAGTGATGATGGTGGGCATGGTCGTGGTCGTGTTCACAATGCCCGTGGTCATGGTCGCAGTTGGCATGATCCTGGTGATCGTGGGCCTGATGATCGTGCGCATGATGGTCGTGGTCGTGATGCTCATGAGCGTGATGATCGTGGTCGTGATCATCCGCTTTCCCGGTCTGCGCGGGTTCAAAGTATTTGTCCGATTCAAACAAGCCGACACTCAGGATGACGGGTAGCGGCACGTCGGAATTGGTGGTGCGGAGAATCCTCGCGCCTTCTTTCATTTCTCGGATGCGAGTTTCCAGATCAGTCAGCTTCTCTTCCGTCACCAGATCAGCTTTGTTCAGCAGAATGATATCGCCGTAGGTAATCTGACTGTAGGCCGCCTGACTATTAAACAAATCGAGGCTGAAGTTTTCCGAATCGACGACGGTCACAATTGAGTCGAGGCGGGTCATGTCTCGTAACTCGGTGCCCAGAAAGGTGAGGGCAACGGGGAGGGGGTCAGCCAGCCCGGTGGTTTCTACCACCAGATAATCAATCCCTTCCTGGCGTTCCAGAATCTTGTAGACCGCTTCCAGCAAGTCGTTGTTAATGGTGCAACAGATACAGCCATTACTCAGTTCCACCATATCTTCGTCAGTGGAAACGATCAGTTCATTGTCAATCCCAATTTCGCCAAATTCATTCACCAGGACGGCAGTCTTGACCCCCTGCTGATTCGTCAAGATGTGATTGAGCAGGGTCGTTTTGCCGCTCCCTAAAAAGCCTGTAATGATCGTGACCGGAAGCCCAACTTTGGGTGCATCCATAAGGGGAGCCGATTCTGGAGTCGCTGCTGATGGCATAGCGTTTAGTGTTCAAAACGTCAGAAAATAACAACAGTCATGCGGTAGCTAGACTGAAGGTGTGATTTGAATCATGCACCTGTTTTCATTATTGCCCATCTCAGCCTGGATGCGTTCGGATCATGTCTCTGACCCTTTACAACACCTTAACCCGCCAAAAAGAAGCCTTTATCCCCACCACGCCGGGGCAGGTGCGGATGTATGTTTGCGGTGTGACGGTGTACGACTACTGCCATCTGGGTCATGCCCGTTCCTATATTGCCTGGGATACGGTGCGGCGGTATCTGCAATGGCGCGGTTATGCGGTGCGCTATGTCCAGAACTTTACAGATATTGACGATAAGATTATTCGGCGATCGCAGTTAGAAAATCGCCCCTGGACGGAGATCACCCACCAATATATTGATGCTTACCTGGAAGATCTGGGACGGCTAAACGTGTTGCCAGCGGATGCCTATCCCAAAGCAACGGAGGTGATCCCGCAAATCATTGATCTGATTAAAGACCTGATCGATCGCGGCTATGCCTATCCCGTTGATGGCGATGTGTATTACGCGATCGCCCAATTTCCCACCTACGGCAAGTTGTCTGGTCGCCAATTGGATCAGATGGAGGCGGGCGCGAGTGGCCGGGTAGAGGAAGAGGCTGAAACGAAAAAGCGGCATCCGTTAGACTTTGCCCTATGGAAAGCGGCGAAACCGAGTGAACCAGAATGGGAGTCGCCCTGGGGTAACGGTCGTCCCGGCTGGCATATTGAATGCTCGGCGATGGTGAAGGAATTTTTAGGAGAGCAAATTGATATTCACACAGGGGGCGAAGATCTGGTCTTTCCGCACCATGAGAATGAAATTGCTCAGTCGGAAGCGGCCACGGCCAAACCCCTGGCGAAGTACTGGCTGCACAACGGCTTCGTGAAAATTCGCGGCGATAAAATGTCCAAATCGCTGAAGAACTTCACCACAATCCGATCGCTCCTGGAAACCACCGATCCGATGGTCGTCCGCCTCTTCGTCCTGCAAGCCCACTACCGCAGCCCCATCGATTTCACCGATGACGCGATCGCCGCTGCCGCCAATGGCTGGCACACCATCGCCGAAGCGTTGCGATCGGTGTCCCGGTTCGCCCAATCTCCCGACTGGGATCAAGTGCCAACTCTCGATCAGCCTGCGGTAGAGCGATTCAATGCGGCGATGGATGATGACCTGAACACCCCCATCGCCTTATCGGTGCTCTTTGAATTAGCGAAAGAATTGCGCCGTGAAGAGAATGTCCTCGTGCATACCGGCAAAACCGAACGGGCGATCGCCCAACTCCACGATATCTGGTTCACCCTAGAACAACTCTGCCAAGTCCTCGGCTTATCCGTTGATCTCACTACCGCCGCCCCATCAACCCCCGACGGCCTATCCGCTGCCGAGATTGAAGGGCTGATCCAGCAACGGCAGGAGGCTCGGCAGGCAAAAAATTGGGCCGAGAGCGATCGGCTTCGGGACGAACTCCAATCCCAGGGCATCACCTTAATCGACGAAAAAGGCGGCACCACCCGCTGGCACCGCAATTAATCCCGATCCCCCATCAACTCCGGCACCGCCATGAACCCTGTAGAGACGTTCTGCCAGAACGTCTCTACCCAGATCCTCTATCTACCCAGAATTCCTGAAACCTTGGAGGGCACCGCGACGAATTCGGCCCCACCATTAACCTCTCCCCCCCATCAACCCCGTAGAGACGTTCTGCTAGAACGTCTCTACCCAGACCCTCTTTCTACCCAGACTGTCTCTACCGGGATCGACAGAATTTACGCGGGTTGTTGCAGGTTCTCTAAACCCTGAACCACCTTTGCCGATTCGATCTTGTCGCCTGCTTTTAATTCATCCAGCACTTCCTTGCCATCGACCACATAGCCAAAAATGGCATAGCGACCATCCAGCAGATTCGCCCCTGCCGGAGTTAATTCGGGCTCAAACAGGAAGAAGAAGAACTGAGACGAACCGCCATTGGGATCTTCACCCGGACGCGCTAAGGCCATCGCGCCAAACGACGAGAACGGCAGCACGGGTTGTTCTCGGAAGCGACCCGCATCTTCCAGCGTGATCTCATACATCGGCTCTCTGTCACCTTTCACCAACACTTCCAGCGGAATTGCCCGATATTGTTTCGTCTTGGGATCAACAAACCCGACTTCCGGCCCCGGCGGATCACCAATTTGCAACACGTAGGATTCCTCCGATCGCGTAAACGGCAACCCGTCATAAAATCCCCGCTGCACCAGATCGACAAAGTTGCCAGCAGTCACAGGCGCACTATATCCATCAACGATCGCCGTCATTTTGCCTTTAGTCGTCGTAAATTCGATCGTGGCGCGACCTTTCAGTTGCGGCAAATTGCTGTAAGCCGCCGGCACTTCATAGGGAAACTCCTTCACCATCAGTTGTTCCAGTTGCCCAATTTGATCCAGCAACGCCGCCCGCGTATCAAACACCGCCTGCCGATCTTTCGCCTCTGCTGCGGTTTGAATCGTTGGCAAAGTCGCCTGGATCTGAGCCAACAGCGCTTCAGCCGTCGCCTGACGGTCTTCTGGAATACTGGCTAACAAGGCATCCTTTTTCGTCGTCACAATCCGACTAGCGCGGCTAATATCCCCCGTAATGGCACTCCATCGCCGTTGCGCCCGCAATTGCTGCGAAATATCTTCTAAACTGGCCTGCAAATCCCGCACCGGTTGGTTGTCAATCGGCAGCGCATACCGCAACAACGCCCGCCCATCGGTAATCGCGTTCCCGGCGGGTAGCCGACTAATTTCGACCGATTTGGCGGCTCCCAAACCAATGGATAGAGTCACCATCAGGAGTAGCGTCACCCCTGTTTTCAGCCAATGCTGCAGATTCCATCCTCGCAGTTGCATAAACCCGTCGCTCTCTTGAAATGGCACAACATGGGGCGAAAAAGTCGCTCCAATCTTTAATCTTGCCATTAAAGGGGACAGAGGACAGGGACGGGGTAAAATGGGGTGCCAGTCAAATTTTCCGAATTCAAAACAATGATCTCCAGTAATGATTTTCGACCGGGCGTGAGTATTCAGCTCGATGGCGGGGTATGGCGAGTCGTCGAATTTTTGCACGTCAAACCGGGGAAGGGTGCGGCCTTCGTGCGGACCAAACTGAAGAATGTGCAAACCGGGAACGTCGTTGAGCGCACCTTCCGAGCTGGTGAAACCGTGCCCCAGGCCAACCTGGAAAAAAGCACCATGCAACATACCTATAAAGAGGGCGAGACCTACGTCTTTATGGATATGGAAACTTACGAAGAAGCCAGCCTCACCCCGGCGCAAATCGGCGATCGCGTGAAATACCTGAAAGAAGGGATGGAAGTAAACGTGGTGCGTTGGGGCGAACAGGTGATGGAAGTGGAACTGCCCAACTCGGTCGTGTTAGAAATTACCCAAACCGATCCCGGCGTGAAAGGGGATACGGCCACGGGCGGCACCAAACCCGCGATCGTGGAAACAGGCGCACAAGTGATGGTGCCGCTATTTATTTCCATTGGCGAGAAAATCAAGATTGATACGCGGACTGATACTTATTTGGGGCGTGAGTCGTAGGGGAGCATGGGTAATGGGTAATGGGT
>JAIXVO010000336.1 GCA_027482985.1 Cyanobacteriota bacterium | reverse complement strand
GTATAAGTAATTTGATCAAGCCCATTACCTTTAAAAAATTCCCAGTTTGAGGTCTACCTTACCCAGTAGGGGCCCACCATATACGGTAACAAAATATTTTGGTGTGAAAGGTGGAATTTGCCAGGCTGTAGATTGATCTTTATCTAGGCTTGTTGCTTTGATAAAGCCGGAGCCTATCCTTAAAAATGTCCCAATATACTTGGCTATTCTCTACACGTAAATACTTTTGGGTATCTAATTTTGCAGGCTTTGTCTTGCTCCAGGGGTGTTGCCTATTTCCAAGGTGGAATCATGGTGCTAGTGCGTTAGTACTCCAGGGTGGAGATCTCTTGACTATTGACGCGCAGGCATCGCGCTTGCTGTAAGCGCGATGATAGTAGATCTGCTTCTGCCTCAGAGTACTAGCGGGGGGTGTAGTTTTGCTGAATGTAGGGGATAGGTAAGGTGATGGCTGTGGCACCAGTGATGACCGTCGTCGTTAGAGGCAGTTGGAAGGCGGGGGGATTAGTTGACAGTGACACGGTTTGAGCCTGCTTCAAACCCTGAGTCGAGTCCCTACAAGGCCTCAGGCCCGGTTTCTTGTAAGGCCAGTAGCTAATTCCAGCCGCAATCGACTAAGCGTTCAACATCGATGTGGCTCCTTGCCAATTGTGATTGCTCAGGTGGTACCAGCCAACGGCAGTCTGCAAAATACCTTGATAAAAGGACTTTCTCGGTGGGTCTGATTCCATCCAAATGGCCTCAAGAACGTCGCGGCAAGCATAGTAATTCCCCTAGTTAAATAGAGCGACACCTTCTGAAAGGGAGGGAATAGCGTCGGGGGAAGGGCAAGTCATGACTTAGGCAACTGGCGCAGAGTAGGTGATTCATCCTGGAGCAGAGGCGGTATTCTCCACGGTGAGTATGTGTGCAATCAGGATAACAAGGAAGACAACTATGGTCAGTTCTCCGGTCAGGCCGATGGATACTTCTCCCCCAAATCAGGGACTTAGTCAGTGCTCTGAGGCTTTCTCCAATGGGCTAAGCACCCTGCGATTACCGAATTCTCCACTGTTTGGCACTGATGGTATTCGAGGTAAGGCTGGAGAGCTACTGACTGCCCCATTGGCTATGGAAATTGGCTACTGGGCGGGGCAGGTGTTACGGTCCCACGGTGCGACCTCTGGCCCCATTGTTGTCGGTCAAGACTCTCGTAATTCGGGCCACATGCTGGCAACGGCCATCTCCGCAGGGCTAACCTCAGCCGGGCTAGATGTGTGGCACTTGGGGCTATGTCCTACGCCCACGGTGGCCTATCTGGCAGATACCTGTAATGCCCTTGGCGGCCTTATGATCTCCGCTAGTCACAACCCACCGGAGGATAATGGCATCAAGTTTTTTGGTGGGGATGGCACTAAGCTCAGCAGTGCACTTCAAGCGGAGATTGAATCGGCTCTAAGGGGGCAAGTTCTGGATACTGAGGCGACTCTGTCGAATACCTGGGGGCAATGTTACTATCGCCCGGAATTGGTAAATCGCTACATTAGCTTTCTCCACGAACCCCTCCTACCGACCCTCAATCTACAGGGCAAAAAAGTGGTGTTAGACCTGGCCTGGGGCTCGGCCACCCGGGTAGCCGAACAGGTGTTTCAGCAGACGGGGGCGGAGGTGATTGCTATTCATGGGGCACCGGATGGCGATCGCATCAACGTTCACTGCGGTTCGACCCATCTTGCCCCCCTTAAAGCTGCGGTCGCGGCCCATCAGGCCGATCTCGGTTTTGCCTTTGATGGCGATGCTGACCGGGTAATGGCCGTGGATGCCAAGGGCCGGGTCGTCGATGGTGACTACATCCTGTACCTTTGGGGTCAACGCCTTCAGACGCAGGGGCGCTTGCCCGACAACACCGTGGTGTCTACGGTAATGGCCAACCTTGGCTTTGAGCGAGCCTGGGAAAGGCTGGGGGGTACTCTGGTGCGGACCAATGTGGGTGACCAATACGTTCATGCTGAAATGCTCAACCGGGGAGCCAAACTGGGGGGTGAGCAGTCAGGGCATATTCTCTGCCACCACTACAGCCTTACTGGTGATGGCATTCTCACGGCTTTGCATCTGGCTTCTTTGGTTCAAGGTTTAGGTAGTTCCCTAGCAACGTTGGTGGATCAGAGTTTTCAGACCTACCCTCAGCGCCTCCAAAACGTGCGGGTGCTGGATCGTGATCGGCGCCTCTATTGGCAAGAGTGTGATCCAGTCCAGCAAGCTATCCAAACGGCTGAACAGGCCATGGGTAATGACGGGCGTGTGTTAGTGAGACCCTCTGGCACTGAGCCTGTAATTCGCGTCATGGTGGAGGCTATTCAGCAGGAACTGGTCGATCATTGGACTCAGTACATTGTAGGGGCAGTATCCCAACACCTAGCGGTCTAGCGTATCGATACAGTAGGCCAAGATCCCTGGTTCTTGAACCCATTACTGTCGGTTCGCTCATTTCTTGAGGCAAAAGCAATTTATTTGTACTATTTTTTCTTGCCTTGTTGGGAATATCCTCAATTGGCTCGACGAAAAGGGTGTGGATTCATAAGTTGCCCCAAAAATCAGGTAGGTTTTTGAAAATTTACAAATGCCAGAAACCCCATTCTATCGTTGAGGAAATATTTTTCTCCTGCAAAAATAAGCGAGTCGGCAGCTCTAATGATGGCTTTCAGATGAGGTTTTAGCT
>JAIXVO010000069.1 GCA_027482985.1 Cyanobacteriota bacterium | reverse complement strand
TATTTAGGCGTGCAAATGGCCGAAATTACGCCCGAACTGCGGCAACAGGTGAACAATAGCAACGCCAACATTCGGATTACCCAGGAACAAGGGGTGGTAATTGTCGCGGTGCAGCCGAATTCCCCCGCCGATCAGGCTGGATTACAGCCAGGAGATGTGGTGGAGTCGGTAGCAGGCACCGCTGTCCAAAAACCGGAGCAAGTGCAACAAAAGGTGTCGGGTAGCGCCATTGGTACGCCCCTAGAGATGGTCGTTAACCGCAATGGGCAAACGCGCACCGTCACCGTTAAACCGGCTGCTCTTCCGGAACAAGCACCCAGCTAGCGATCGCTAAACTTCGACCTTCACGCCCCGCCAAAAGGCAATATATCCCTTGATATTTTTGGCCGCATCCTTGGGCTCAGGATAGTACCAGGCCGCATCTTTGTTCACCTGCCCATCCACCACCACATCGTAGTAGCTGGCCACCCCTTTCCAGCCACAAGTGGTGTGGGTGTTGCTGGGTTGAAAGTATTCAGATTTGATGGCATCCGGCGGGAAGTACTGGTTTCCCTCGACAACTTCACATTGAGTGCTGTCAGCTAAAACGGCACCATTCCAAACAGCTCTTGGCATCGGGATAAAAACACACAACAACAACAAAAGACTAACGGACAATTGCCGCTGACGGCAATCTTTCTGATGGCTGGAATTTGAGGATGGGGAGAACATCGCTGCTGGTTTTACCCAGTTTCACACGCTTGGGTGAGCCATTTGCCCTCAATATATGGACGAAATTAATTCTGTCTATCGCTCAAGTGGATCATTGGTGCATTCGATAGGGTTGAATGGGGTCTATGCCCTACAATTTCGGAACTCTCCAGGAGCAATTTCTATGAGCCGGATTAGCGCTTATGCCATGACTGATATCGATCGCCAGAAGTTGAGTCAAGCGCTGGTGTATGATGTGCCCTCGTTGCCGGAAATTTGGGGCTTAGCAGCACAACGGTTTGGCTCCGCGATCGCGCTCCATGCTCCCCACCTGAAACCCGCCGTCCAATTGACTTACATCCAGCTTCATGAACAGATGCAACAATGTGCCAGTGGGTTACAAGCGCTGGGCATTCAACCCGGCGATCGCATTTGTTTGTTTGCCGACAACAGCCCCCGCTGGCTGATTGCCGATCAGGGGATGATGCTGGCAGGTGCCGTCAATGCCGTCCGGAGTGCCCAAGCCGAGGCCGAAGAATTGTACTTTTTGCTTGACAATAGCGGCTCCGTGGCGATGTTTGTCGAAGATATCGCGACCTTGAAGAAAGTGGGCGATCGCCTGTCCAGCCTGCCCATCCGGTTTGTTGTCCTGCTGACCGATGAACCTGCCCCAACCCTGGCGGGCATGGATGTCCTGAACTTTACCCAACTCATGGAGCGGGGATCACAACATCCCTTCCAGCCCGTCAGTCGCGGCGGGGACGAACTCGCAACCCTGATTTATACCTCTGGCACCACGGGCAAACCGAAAGGCGCGATGCTCACCCACAGCAATTTGCTGCATCAGGTCAATACTCTGGGATCAGTGGTTCAACCGCGCCTGGGCGATCGCATCCTGAGCATTCTGCCCACCTGGCACGCCTACGAACGCAGTGCCGAATATTTTCTGCTGGCTCAAGGCTGCACCCAAATTTACACCAGCATTCGCACCGTCAAGAAAGATTTGGCTGAGTACAAGCCGCAATTTATGGTGAGTGTGCCGCGCATCTGGGAATCGATTTATGAAGGGGTGCAGAAGCAATTCCGGGAACAACCGGAGAAAAAGCAAAAGCTGATCAACTTCTTCCTGCAAATTAGCCATCGCTACATCCATGCCCGCCGCGTCTGGAATAATCTGGAACTCCTGCACCGGAACCCCTCGCTGCCACAACGCTTGCTGGCAGGTGTTCAAATGATGGCGCTGACCCCACTTCATGCCCTGGGCGAAAAGCTCGTCTATGGCAAAGTGCGGCAGGGAGCCACCGGGGGTGAATTCCGGCAGGCCATCAGTGGCGGCGGTTCCCTGGCGCGGCACATCGACGATTTCTTTGAAATTATGGGGATCGAAGTATTGGTCGGCTATGGCCTCACCGAAACCTCTCCTGTCACCAATGCCCGTCGCCCGTGGCGCAACCTGCGCGGCTCTGCGGGCCAACCGATCCCCGGCACCGAAATTCAAATTGTCGATCAGGAAACTCGCAAGCCGCTGGCTGTGGGCGATCGCGGTTTAGTCCTGATTCGCGGCCCCCAAATCATGCAGGGCTACTACAACAACCCCGAAGCGACCCGCAAGGCGATCGACCCCAATGGCTGGTTTGACAGTGGCGATTTGGGGTGGGTGACCGAGCAAAATGATCTGGTGCTAACGGGGCGCGCCAAAGACACGATCGTCCTCACCAATGGCGAAAACATTGAGCCGCAACCGATTGAAGACGCCTGTCTGCGGAGTGCTTACATTGATCAGATCATGCTGGTGGGACAGGATCAAAAATCCATTGGAGCCTTGATCGTGCCCAACCTGGATGCTCTGGAAAAATGGGCGAATACGCAGGGCTATACCCTCACCCTGCCGGAACAAACGGTGATTCCTCACACCCCTTCTCCCACTGCATCCCAATCTTTACCTCTGGATAGCAAGCAGATTCAGGATTTATTGCGGAAGGAATTAAATCGCGAAGTGCAAAATCGTCCTGGTTATCGCGCCGACGATCGCATTGGGCCCTTCCGCCTGTTACTGGAACCCTTCGCGATCGAAAATGGCCTCCTGACGCAAACCTTAAAAGTCCGTCGGAACGTCGTGATGGATCGCTACCAGGGTATGATTAACGAGATGTTTGTTTGAACGGATTGCGAAGTTTTTGCTAGCCCTCCGGTTTAATCATGCACCCCTGAGTATTGATTGTTGTTTGTGTCTGTTCCACCTGTTGTGAACAGACCTGTCTGTATGATCCTGATTGAGTAAAGCATTATTTTATGGATGTCCCTCCCTCTCAACTGCTGTTAAAGCGGACTGTTAACGTCAAAGCGATCGTCACCCCGCGCTGGAAAGAAGAAGCTCAGCAGCAGCTCCAGGCTCAAATTAACCAGATTGACAACCAGTTGCAACAGCTCGAAATGCAAGCCCAGCGAATGGTTTCAGAGATTCAAAAACAATCTCTGAAGCCGCCTGGCCCCGAAACTGTGCAGCAAATTGAAAATATTCAGTTGCAAGTCAATCAGAAGAAGAGCGAAAAAAAAAAAAAAAAAAATCAATATTTC
>JAIXVO010000679.1 GCA_027482985.1 Cyanobacteriota bacterium | reverse complement strand
CACCCATTACCCCTCACCCATTACCCCTCACCCATTACCCCTCACCCATTACCCATTACCCATTACCCATTACCCCGCTGCCCCATACGGTCATCCGAAATTGCCCCATCTCACGCTGTTGTTACCCTAGAAGTAGATGAGCGTAGAGGTTAGCCAATGGCACGACAATTGAAGCGATGGGAATCGCCCCGGCGGGAAGGTCGCAATGATAAGGGACGGGGGGGAGCAGCTCGACAACGGCAGAAGAAAAAACAATTTCAGGCTCTCCGCCAAAAACTCAAAGGGCGATCGCCCGATGCCAACTCACAATTCAATTCATCCACTCAGGGAGGCCGTCAAGCCTCCCTTTTAGTTTGTCCAGCGCGTTCAACGGACAGGCCAGCGATAGCCCAGCAGTCGCGATCGCTCAATCTCTGTGATAGTTACGGCATCACTTTGATTGCCACCCAGCACTTTAATGTGTGTGGAGGTTTCCCTCAGATAAAAAGCAACATGGCCGGATTGAGTCCCGCGTGAAAAGACGGCAACACATCCAGGCTTAGGTGCGCTCAAAGGCTGTCCCCAATTCAACCAGCTTCGCGCCCAAGCAGAATTCGTGCCCTGCTCATGGGCTTGCTCCATACACCAATTTACAAAGGCTGAACACCAAGGCGTTTCATCTTCAGCCGCCGCGGCTCGGTCAAGGGTCGTAGATTCCAGGTATTCCCGGATTCTAGGATGATCTCCCGCACCGGGCACTTCTCTCACCCCTGCGGCCATTTCCTGCCGCGCGATCGCGAGCCAACGAGGCTCTTCTAATTCAGGGGAGGAACCGAGTTCCAGAAATTTCATTGAGGCCCACCCAGTGAGATCAGGAAGATGAATTTGCATCCAAACCCGCTGTCCTTCCACTTGTTGAGTACCAGCGGGAACGAGTTGGTACTGTTGCAATGTACCGACAATCTCAGCATTGATGGATGGTTCAGAGCGAACGTAAAGGCTATTTGCCGTAACTCGATATGGCCTCACAGAATTTGAACTGGATGTGATCGGGCCAATCTTCACACTCTGATCAACCAGAAGTTGAATTTCAATCAAAGACTCATTATTCGTTCTTAACCAGGCATGCACTTCTCGCGTAATTCCGCCCAGATATTGCTTATCCCCAGGTCCTGTCTCATAGCCAGCCACGACAACAATCTGACGATTGTTCGCACGGAGTAAAAACTTGGTTCCGACTGGAGGTTTTTCGCCAGGTGCCCACATCATCGTCATGAACCATAATTCTTCCTCTGGTGTTGGTCTGATCTCACCGACTGAGCCCTGGCCGTACTCCCAGCCCTCCGGCGGAGTCCAGACTTTATGCCAGGAGTTACGGTAGAGCGCCTCAAAACTCATTTCAGGGTCATACACTCGATAGAGTGGATAAGACCGCTGTAGATGGGGCAGAATATTTTCATCTTTAGTTTTGGGAAATTTCCGTCCTTCTGGAAAACTCTCTTGAGTTGTGGAGTAGTGGCTTTCCTCAACAAAACATCCGGTGCAGGGAAGCGTAATGGTGCGTTCCCAGCTCCCGCCAGGACCTCGATGTTTGATGGTTTTTCTGGGTGAGGATGGTTGCGGTCGGGGCGGTTCTACCACATCCGGTGTAGCTGTGCTCCAAATTAGTTCGGCGATGTCCCGATAGGGCATGCAGATAGTTTGGGCGCGATCGCCAAGTACGCCCAAATGCAGGTGAGGTGAGTTGTTGGCAACACCGGTTTTGCCCACGGATTGCCCCGCCTGAACCCGCACCCGTCGGGATTCTCCGTCCCGCTTACGAATTGCCGGTTCCAGATCAGACAGATGGGTGTACCAGATGAAGTAGTAGGTTGTGCCCTTATATGAAATGGGTTGATCCAGTTTAATCAAAATGCTGCGGGGAGTTTGATAACCAGATCCGTCCGGATCTGCATCTTCTGTCCAGGAAGTATGCCCTTCTTCGGCATAAACTACCTCTCCATCAGCAGCGGCGACGCATTGAGTCCCACAAGGAACATTGATGTCGAGACCCGTATCCCCTCGATACCCACCATTGTTTCTGTAGGTCGTGCCGGGGATGGGACTGCATAAATATGAGCAGACTTGATAGTTTTGCGTCAGCCAGCGTTGAATCTCGTCACAAGTGGCGCGATCGCAAACGCCAGAAACACTCCCTTGATAGCTCACAGCCACACTCACCACACGCCCCGCCTGCCGCCGTTTAGGGCTGCATGCGGCCTGTTGAAAGGCTCTAAGCGCAGATTCAGTATTCGCGCCAAAATCCCCATCGATCAAACCAGGCGCAAACCCCAGAATCGTCAAATCTTTCTGCAACGCGGCCACATAATGACCCAGCGTATTGGCAGCAGTATCATAGCGAGCTGCACCAACCTCATCGATCGCCCCTCGTTGCAAACACACCTGATCGTCCTCTAGATAAGACATCTCCATAGATGGGGAATTTCCAGGTACCCCATCGGTACGAAATTGTAGGGAATCCAGCGGCACCATGAGGGTATTGGTATTCGCTTGTGGGGCGATGGTTGTAAAATCTGACCAGGTAATGGGGATTGAAATTTTATCTAAACTGACATGATCAGCAGACCCAGGTTTGTAATGGACCCAAAAGGTTAAAGCGAGTGGTACAAGGTTGATGCCAAACCCTTCAAATCGATAGTTAGAATTTCCCCGTATTTGCAGCCCACTCACTTCAAAAGCAGGGGGTAAGTTCTTTGACTGACATCGCTGATTGATCTCGTGAATGACACTTTGAGTGCGTTTTAATAACGCAATTAGAATTGGAACAAGCGTTGTCACTGTGCTAACCATATAAAGCCTCCATTTTCTAAAAAATCAACACCCTGATTCAACTCATTGCCAACGTTCTCAAACAGCAGAACTTGACAATAAGTCGATCAGATCAGATTAAAGATTCAACCTTCAAAAAACTAGAAAGCGTGAAAGCTAAATCTCAGGTACAGACACAAAACCTCAAATATCCAACACTCGACTGCCCAATGCTTTCAATAGGTTGAATTGGGCATCGTGACATTAACAATAAACTTCAGCTTGGGAGGCGACGCAATCGCCAACTCAACCTACAAGAGAATTCATATCTCAAAAGCTTGTCAGTCAATCAAGTAATTGGAGCTTCCCAAGCAGCATTCCACGAGCAAGGCCCTAAAACACCGCCAATTCAAATCTGAAGTGCATCACCTAGAAGCTTCCCCTAGAGGGACTCATAGGGATAGTCTGATGTTTACCACAACAAAAGGACATCCCCATGAGTTACTCCCAGCTTACCGTT
>JAIXVO010000274.1 GCA_027482985.1 Cyanobacteriota bacterium | reverse complement strand
GAGGAGGAGGAATGGGAGGGAGTATTTGTTTGTTAGAAGAAGTCAGAAGTCAGGATCTAGGAGCTAGGAGACAGGAGTTAGAAGCAGCGGTGCTTGTAGGGGCGCGGCATTTGGCAGACAATTTTTGCAATCAGCGCCAGTTCTGGCTCAAATGCCACGCCCAGTGCAAAGGCCAAGGCCGAAGCCAGGTGTCAGGCTCCCTTTCCCTCCCTCCCATTCTCTCCCATTCCTTTCCCCCATTCCGCCTGCCTCCCTTCCCCTCCCCCGCCATCGCTCCTACAATAAAAAGCATGACCTGACTGACCTCCTTCTCTCCTCCCTATGCAGTCCAAACCTCAAGGTACGTCGCCGGAACCGAGTCAACTGCCAGAATTTGCGGAACCTGTAGCGCGTAAACCGCTGATGTTATTGCGCGACACAGAGCGATCGCTGCGGGTGAAAACGGTGGACGCGATCGCGCCGTTGCTGCCGGAACAAGTTGCGGTCAATTTGGGTGAGGCATCGCTGGTGGCGGAGGAATCGCTGGAGCAGTTGGCGGAAATTGATCTGGAAGACATCACGGATGCGGATTTGCAACCTGCGCGGTTGCAAGTAGGGATGCTATTTTTGGCCTTTGGGTCGTTGGCAATGGCGTTTCTGGCGATGGTGTTGTATCTCACCCAGCCGGAACTGACGGTCAACGAGCAAATTCAGCACCACTGGCATCAGTATGTCTGGTTTATGGGGTTAGGGATTACGGGGTTGTTTGTGTTGGGGCGCGAAGCGATGCGTCCGAGTGAAGTTTGGGAAGAGGACGACTGGCTGGAAGAAGAGGAGCCGCCGGCTCGACGACGGCGCGAGTGATTTTTCGTCATGGGTCGAAAGTGGTAGTCTAAAATACAAGATAAAGACTGAATTGTATGACTGCCCTCACACTGCCTACTGAGTGGGAACACCACTTCGTCGAAACCAATCGCATTCGTCTGCACTACGTGACTCAAGGTGCGGGAGACTTGGTGGTATTACTGCATGGCTTTCCCGAATTCTGGTATTCCTGGCGACATCAAATTCCGGCTTTGTCCCGCTACTTCAAAGTCGTGGTGCCTGATCTGCGGGGCTACAACGATTCCGATAAGCCCGCGACTGGGTACGACTTGGACACGCTGGCGGCAGATATTCAAGGGCTGATCGAAAGTTTGGGTTACACACGGGCGCACATTGTTGGGCATGATTGGGGCGGCGCGATCGCGTGGCATATGGCGCAGAAGTTTCCCCAGTCGCTCAACCGGATGGCGATTCTGAGTGCCGCTCCCGTACAGCGGTTTGTGCAGGAGTTAGTCAGCAATGTGGATCAATTGCGTCGCAGTTGGTACATTCTCGGCTTCCAGGTGCCGGGGATTCCGGAGTGGTTGATTCAGCAGAATTTGAGCGAATTTGTCAAAAATTTGTTGCGAGAACAGGCGATTCGCAAAGGGGCATTTACGCGGGAAGATGCGGAAATTTACCAATCGGCGTTAGCCAAACCGGGAGTGTTATCCGCTGCCCTAAATTACTACCGCCAGATGTTGTCTCCCTTGAACTGGGTTAAAGATTGGCTGGATACCCCCAATCCCATCACGACTCCGACGCTGGTTCTTTGGGGCGAGGAAGATTCGTTGGTGACACCCCATTTAACGCAGGGGTTAGATCGGTTGATTGCTGCGCCCTTTAATTTGAAATTCATTCCCCATTGTGGGCATTGGATTCAGCAGGAAGCCCCCCAAACCGTTAACCGCGAGTTGCTCGCCTTTCTGCGCTGATGATGGTCGCCGCGATCGCGTTGCGGTAACTCTGACTCATGGGGGCGCTGGCGACTTGCGTGGGCTGTTGTGGTTGTTGGGCGATCGCGCCATCATTTCGCTTCTGGGCGATCGCATCATTTTCGCGGGTATAAGCATCCATCGCCTTGGCAATCATGGCCATGCGCCGATCCTGATCCCGGCGAATGCTTTCCTCTTTGCTGATGTCATCGTAAGCCCGCAAGCCTGGGGCATCCCAACCGCCGCGCCCGTCATCCCAAAAAGACCAGATCCGGGCATGGAGAATGGCTTCGTCGCCCGTCATCCCTTTTTGCTTGGCGGCAGCTAACCGCTCGATATACCCACCCGCTTCCGTCACACACAACGGTGCCTGGTTAATCAAATCGATGCCATTAATTTCTTCCGCCAGGGTCAAAGGTGCGATGCCATGCTGTTCCGCCTTGGGCAGCATCACCGATTCGTAAATGCGTTTGATCTTGGCTAGCTGACGGCGATCGGCTTCGTCCGCCGTCAGATTTTCACTATTGCCAAACTGATACGAGAACGTACCCCGATTCCAAACCCCATTACCGGGATCAACGTGACCATGATAGTTCTGCGTTTTGCCGCCATCGGCGGTGCGCGTCCCTTCCGCCGCCCCCACCGTTCGCGCCACAAACGACTCGGAGCCACCCGCAAATAAATCTTTGCCAGCGGGAGTGGGAGCTGTGCCGATCGCGACCTTTGCTTCTCCTGACGGTTGCTCCGTCGGGGCTGGCGACGAGGATGAAGCAGATCGGGCGGGTTGGGGATCAAAATTTAACGCGCCAGAAGATTCGACATAAGAGCGATCGACGACTGGCATGGAGGCGGTTGTTGCCGTTGGTTCTACAGCCGCATCAGCCGCTGCTACAGGTTCAGGGTCAGCCGCCACGGGGATGTCGCTACTGGCGATCGCGTCCGGTTCAGCAGCGATCGCGTCAGCGGTAAAAGTTGGCAGGGGCAACGTCACCGAAGCCGCCACCCCGATCGCTACAGGCAACAATAAATGGTTCATTTTAGGTTTCCAGGTGATTTCCGAGAAAAAATCCACCCCCATCGGGGCAAGTTTCGCTACAGGGCTGGTGAGCACAAATGGTTTTGGACTAAACCTACCCTGACAAATATTGTGTTTGTGAGACATCGCACTAGCGCATCGCGGCGGCAATAAAGCCACCCTTGTTGCAAACGCCAAGCGCGACATCACTAAGGTTTTGCCTTCCGCCCTCTGCCGACTGCCCCCTGCCTTACGCCACTAGGATTTGGTCAGAATTTTTTGCAGAATGGGTTTGCTGGGTTCCACGATCGCCCAGGTGCCATCGGGTTGCTTGCGTAGGGTGGCAATATGCACTTGTGCCCCACTGCCGAGGTCATCCCCTTTGCGGCGATCGCCCAACTTGTGATTCGAGAGGCCGCAGAGCCGAAACAAGTAAGCCGGGACATCAGGGGTGGAAAAAATCAGACATCCTCGCTGGTCTTGTTGGGCGCGACCGTCGAAGGGGGCGTAAGCCGATTTGCCATCTAAGGCGATGGAGATATCGCCCAGTCCCGCTACCACGCGATGCCCGTCAATGTCGTCACCGGGTTGGAGTTGCCATTTTTGATAAACCTGGAGCTTAAACAAATCCTCTTCGCGGGGTTGGGTCGTACAGCCAGCGAGGATGAGCATCAGGGCGATCGCTAGACTACCGAAGCGGTTAACGGCGGAAGCTAAACGAATACCCGGCATAGGACTCCCCTTCATACGAAACAACGAACCAGGTTTGCGGATCAAAGGCGAGGGGGTAGGCTTCTCGCTGCGTCGTGGCACCCGCCCGCACCTGCACATCGGGCAAGCGACAGTAGGGCGACTGCACCACCTGTTGTACCTGCGATCGCGGGGCGCCTTCCGCCACTGCTAGCAATTGCGCCAATTTGTCTCGCGAGAGCACAGCTTTGGGCTCGACAACGGTCTGACAGCGTTCGGCGATGGGTGCGGATTGAGGCAGGAACTTTGGCAGATCGGTCATCAATCCGAGCGCCGCGACCATCGACCCTCCCGCTAGCATATACTTAACTCCGGAATTTGTTTGCCGTTTCATGGATTCTCAACCTCCAGCATTCTGTCTAACGGAACACCGCTCGTCTCACCCTTGGGAGTGAGTACGATTGTACTATACACGATTTGTCCGGAGGACAGCAATGCCTTTGTGAATAACGGCGATCGCCACAAAAAAAGAGGGCGACGAAGCACCCTCTAGCTGGTTTGACATTTTGATTTAGGAGTATTCTGCCGGGAGCGATGCTTACGAAGCAGACAAAGGTTGAGGTTGATTCAATCCTTGTTCCATCGGTTTGCGGATGTACTTGCCATCTTCGCCACGAGTGTAAATCTCGTTGTGTTCAATACTTTGCCACGCCACCCGCATGGCGGCATCGCGATCGCCATTGTTGTCAAAAATGCTGTTGTAGGCCGCAATAAAGATTTGCTGTGCATCTTCCGGCAAGGCATCCCGCACATCTTGAGGCAACGTATCCACCGTCATCATGCCTTGCGAGGCATCAGGACTTTGCATCGTGCCGCGTTCACCTTCTCCGGCATGTTCAGCGACTTGCTGTGCCACTTCAGGAATTTCTTCTGCGTTTTCACCTTGGTATTTTTTAATGGCTTGCTCGTCCATAACATCCTCCAAAATTTTTTTTTTTTTTTTTATCTAAATTCGATTCTATGAATGTTCGAAATCGGAGTCTTCCCCCAAGCGAAAGAGGTGCTTCTATGCCTTAAGTTAAGATTAAGCGATGATCAAGACATAGCCCTAAATAATGGCTCAAGGTAAGGTGGTTTTCTGCCAACAAAACTGCCGTTAAATTAGAGTAAACAGAGCGTCGTGTTGAGGGTAGGACGTTTGGCGATCGCTTGGCGGGGAATTTGTACCCGAAATGTAGATCCTTCGCCCAGCACACTTTCTACAGCAATTTTGCCATACATCATTTGCACTAAAGATTTGGTCACTGCTAAGCCCAACCCTGTGCCCGTGTGTTTTCGAGTAATAGTTTGATCTAACTGCCGAAAGGGTTCAAAAATCGAATGAATATCGTCAGTACTAATCCCAATACCCGTATCGCAAATCGCAATTTCGATCCAACCGGGAGACGGTTCAGTCACTTCGATCCAAACTTTACCTGTGGTCGTAAATTTAATCGCATTAGATAACAAATTCACCATTACCTGCCGTAATCGGTCAGGGTCTTGGGTGAGTTCCGTATTTGTTAGAGTTGACTGGAATTCTAGTGTCAGGTGCTTTTCATCCGCCAGCGATCGCAACTCTAAAACGGTTAACTCAATCAGCTTTTGTAAGTCAAACAAGCGAGGTTTAATTTCTAATCGCCCCGCTTCTAATTTGGAAAAATCTAGAATTTCATTCAACAACATTAACAGATGTTTGCCGTTGTTGAGAATCCGTTCAATAACGTCCCGATAATGAGGGTCAAGCAGATTTTTTTTAGGTCTTAATAAGAGTTGTGAGAAGCCAATAATGGCGTTGAGGGGGGTGCGCAATTCATGGGACATGGTCGCCAAAAACTCTGACTTTAAACGCGATGTTTCTAACAATTTCAGATTTTGTAAATGAATTTGTTGCCGCTGAATTTCTAACTCCTGATTCTTGCGTTTCAGGAGTTCATTCGTTTCTCGTAATCGCTGATTAGCCCGCTCCGCTTCTCGTTCTGCCTGGTACACCCGCACCGCACTATGGACGACTTGTAACAACCGTTCTGGCGAAATTCGTGATTTGGTCAGGTAATCCGTCGCTCCCGCCTTCATCAAATTCACCGCAATTTGTTCGTCGCCTTGCCCCGTTAGCACGATCAACGGCGCATTCACCCCCATTCGACGTAAATCTTGTACCAGCG
>JAIXVO010000569.1 GCA_027482985.1 Cyanobacteriota bacterium | reverse complement strand
TGCTGGGCGATCGCCGCCTCTACCTGGCCCTGGGGCTGCTGGTGCTGGTGCTCTCGCCTATTTTGCTGTGGAATGTACAGCACGACTTTTTTTCGTTTCGGTTTTACCGCGATCGCACCGGGGGAGGTGGGCTCACCCTCAACCTGCTGCAGCCCGTTGTCTTTCTCACCCTGTGCGCCCTGATTCTCGGCCCGATCCAGTCCTGGAGCATTGGCCGTCTGCTGGGGCGGCGCGGTCAGACGGCCCTAGCGGGGCCCTCCTGCTACCCGGCCCTGGCGCTGTGGGTGTTTGGCCTCTCTACCGCCGCCTTTACGGCCCTATCTACGGTCTCGGTGGCGCTGTTTTACTGGAATATTTTGGCTTATCCGCTGCTGTTTCCCCTGCTGAGTGACCAGTTTTATCGGCCCCAGGGGTCGAAGTCTCTGTCGCAGCCTGTCAGGGCTGGGCAGCTGGCGATCGCCCAAGGGCTGGGGCTCTTTGCGGCGGCGGCCCTGGTGATCTACTACACCGTCATGCCCCTGGGGGCGTTCTTTGGCGCGGTTGACCCCGATGGCGCGGCCCTCTTTGGCTGGCCCCAGATCGCCGCAGCCGTGACCGCCCAGGCTGAAGGATTGGACGATCCGCTGCTGCTGACCACCGACTACCGCTCGGCCTCGGCCCTGGCCTACACCCTCGACAACCCCCAAGTGCTGGCGATCTCAGGCCGCCTCGATCAGTTTGACTTTTGGTACGATGCCCCCGCATTAGAGGGCCGCGATGCCGTGCTGTTGAGCGAAACCTGGCACCCCATTTGCCCCACCCACCTGGCGATGTTTGACCGGGTAGATGCGCCAGAAACCGTTGAGGTGCGGCGCTTGGGCCGGGTGCTGCAAACCTACCAGATCGTTAGGGGCTATGGCTTTAAGGCCGGGCCAGCAGGCTATCCCCTCAGCCCGGAGTACCCCCTGGCGTTTACTGGCGATGGTCAACAGTGCTTGCCAGAGTAGACGCGAAGTTGAAGCTAATGCTTCAACCGGCAAGCTGATAGTATCGACGCCCCTCTCAGAATGAGAGTATGATGGTTAAAAGCCTAAAGGTTTACGGGACTGATGCATCTCATATCCATCAGACAACTTCGCAATGATGCAGCCAAGTATCCTGATGTTGGGCAAACGATTGAAGCTTGGTATGCCGTAGCAAGAAAAGCAAACTGGGACAATCTTGAGGATGTTAGGAAAATTTATCGTGACGCTGAAGCTGTAGGTAATTTTACCGTCTTCAATATCAAAGGAAATAAGTATCGCCTCATTGCCGGAATTGATTATGGCAACAAAACTATTTTCTACAAATATCTTTTAACCCACGCTGACTACGATAAGGAAAAATGGAAAAATGACCCTTACTTTTAATCAAGAGGTCTATACGGATTTGCTCTCTGAGGTGATTCCAAAAATAATTGAAACTGAGGCAGAGTATGAACAAACTCTGGCAACTGTTGAAGCGCTAACCTTTAACCAAAACCGGACCCCGGAGCAAACCGCGTTGTATAAGCTGCTAGTCATGCTGGTTGAAGCCTATGAAACTGAACGCTACCCCATCCAGGACGTATCGCCTGTAGACGTGCTGAACCATATCATGGCCGCCAGCGGTACTCGTCAGGCTGATTTAGTTGGAATTATTGGCTCCAGCGGTGTAGTGTCAGAAATTGTTAACGGCAAGCGCACCCTGAGTAAGGCTCAAGCCAAGATTTTGGCTGACCGCTTCAAGGTGTCGTTAAGCCTATTTATTTAGAAGGCTATAGCGCTGCCATAGCTCTTTTCAGTGTGTAGGATTATGCGGCCAAAAGATTGACCAAGTCGGCTTTTTTGAGTTTTGAGAGACCTTCGATGTCGCGTTTTTTGGCCATGGCTTTGAGCTGGGCGGTGGTGAGCGACTCTAGCAGGGTGCGGTCTTTAATTACTTCAGGCATCGGCTCTGGGGTCAGGTAAAAAACCTGCTCTAGCGCTTTGAGCTTTTTGCCCCCCGTGACACCGCAGCCCAGTTTGGTGATCGGCTGTAGGGTTTTCCAATACTGGCGGGGGGCTTCGTCTAGGCGGGCGAGTAGCGAAGCCTGCCTCAGGCCCTTGAGGGGGGTACCGGGCTGGCCTAGCAGGTAATCGATCGCGGCAGAAATTTCGTCGCGACTGGCGGTGGAGAGGTTGGTCTTGGGTGCGATTTCTTGGGCTAGAGCCTGGGTAATGGCCACGGTTTCGGGAGCATCGTCGGCAATAATGCACCAGACTTCGTCTAGCCCAGCCTCGGCGGCGACGGCATAGATAAAGGCGTTGCCGATCACCTGGTACTGGTCGGGGCCAGTTTCTTTAACCACCAGTGGTACCCAGTTGCGGCCCTGGGGTCCCAATTGATTGGCGGCAAATTGAATGAGATATTCGTGGGCCTCGGTGGGCTGGCCAGGCTCAATTTCATCGAAGGGTAGGCACATCAAGTTGCCAATGTCTGAAAGGCTCATTAGATGAAGTACTCCTGCACAAGATTTTTGTACTCTTCACGGACAAGCTTGAAGGCAAATGCAGCAGGCATGTGCATAAAG
>JAIXVO010000704.1 GCA_027482985.1 Cyanobacteriota bacterium | reverse complement strand
CTTAAGTATTACCAAAAACCAGTCTGATTATTCCACAGTGACTGATTTCGCCAGGTTGCGCGGTTGGTCTACATCGAGTCCGCGCCGCGCCGCAATGTGATACGCCAGTAGTTGTAAAGGAATGACTGTGACCAATGGCGACAGAATTTCTTCCACATGGGGCACCGGAATCAACGTGTCAAACGTATCTTCTGCCTCCTGTTCATCCATCGGTGTGACCCCAATCAATCGGGCATCTCTGGCTCTCGCTTCCTGGGCATTCGATAGCACTTTTTCAAAGACCGTACCGGGCATCGCGATCGTCACTACAGGAACTTTCGCATCCAGGAGGGCGATCGGGCCGTGTTTCATTTCGCCAGCGGGGTAACCTTCCGCATGAATGTAACTGATCTCCTTCAATTTGAGGGCACCTTCGAGGGCGATCGGGAAGTTAACACCCCGTCCTAAGAAGATGAAATCTTGAGTCTCCACAAAGTCGTGAGCGAGTTCTTCGATGTAGCGTTCCTGACTTTCTAAAATCATTTCGATTTCCGCTGGCAGTTGACGCAAACCATCCAACAACTTTTCGATCTGCTCAGTGGTCAGGCTTTGCCGATAGTGGGCAATATCCAGAGCCAGCAGGTAAAACGCCATCAATTGGGCGGCAAAGGTCTTGGTTGCGGCCACGCCAATTTCAATCCCAGCATGGGTATCAATAATATGTGGCACCAAATTGCCTAGCGTACTTTCAGGGCGGTTCGTAATCCCCAACATGCGCGGCTGAAATTCGGTTGCTAACCCCTGCCGTCGATGCAGTTCCATTTCCAAGGCTGCCAACGTGTCTGCCGTCTCCCCCGATTGCGTCACCCCAATCGTTAAAGTATTCGGCGTAATGGGAGAAGCTGAATAGCGAAACTCTGAAGCATACTGCACTTGCGTCGGAATGCCCGCGAGTTGCTCCAGCACATACTTACCCACCAATCCCGCGTGCCAACTCGTGCCACAGGCAACAATCTGAATTTGTTGCAGATCTTCATACAGCGTCGTCGGCAGATTGAGACGAACGGGGGAGCGGGGGTTGGGGGTTGGAGGTTGGGGGTTGGGGCTGGGAGGTGGGGGATTGGAGGTGGGGGATTGGAGGTGGGGGAGAGCACTTAACTCCTGACTCCTGACTCCTGACTCCTGACTCCATTCTGGATTGAGATAGGCTTCCAAACAAGCGCGAACCACGCCCGGTTGCTCGTAAATTTCCTTCAGCATGAAGTGTTTGAAACCCTGCTTCTCCACCATGACGGGGTTCCAGTTGAGGGTGCGGGGGGCTTTCTTCAGTCGTTGGCCTTCAAAGCTGTAGACTTCAACCCCAAGGGGAGTCAGGCGAGCGATTTCGCCATTCTCCAGCGGCAACACGGCACGAGTATAGGGTACCAAGGCTGGCGTATCGGAGGCACAAAAGAATTCTCCTTGCCCAAAGCCCAACACCAGGGGAGCCTGTTGCCGTGCCACGATCAATTCATCCGGCGAGTCGGCACTGATGACCGCGATCGCAAATGCTCCATGCAATTTATTCACCGCCCGCCGCACGGCTTCAGTTAAGGGGCTAGGGAGTGAGTTTTTAAGACCTCGGAGGTTTTCAAACTCTCCGAGGTCTAGCTGCTTGAATTCCTCCGCAATCAGATGCGGAATCACTTCGGTATCCGTCTCAGAGCGGAACTCGTGCCCTAGCGCTTTGAGTGCTTCTCGCAATTCCCGATAGTTCTCGATAATGCCATTCTGCACCACGGCAATCCGCCGATGGGTATCCATGTGGGGATGGGCATTGTACTCTTCCGGTTTGCCATGAGTCGCCCAGCGCGTATGTCCAATGCCCAATTGCGCCGGACTGGGGGTATTTTCCAGCTTTTCCTTCAAGTTGTGTAACTTGCCTTTAGCGCGAATGCAGTGAATCGCATTGCCCTCCACCAGCGCTACCCCTGCCGAATCGTAGCCTCGATACTCCAGCTTTTGCAGCCCTTCCAACAGAATGCTGCTAGCGGCCTGCGTGCCAATGTAACCGACAATTCCACACATGATTCAATCCTCTCTAAGCCTGAACGGTGAAACAACCGATCGCGGTATTACAGAAACGGTAATGGGTAATTGGTAATGGGTAATGGGTAATTGGTAATTGGTAATTGGTGGGTAGCAGAGCGGTAATGGGTAATGGATCAGTAGCGACGCACAGAACTCCACACCCAACGCCCCCAGCCCTCATCCCGATTACCCATTACCCATTACCCAGCCCTCATCCCGATTACCCATTACCCATTACCCATTACCCAGCCCTCATCCCGATTACCCATTACCCATTACCCATTACCTATCACCCATTACCCATTACCCATTACCCCTTTCAAAAATCCCCATGCCCCTGATTCGCCGTCTTCAGCCGTTGAATCACTTCTTCGATGGGTAAGGCTCCGAGTTCGCCAGAGGCGCGGGTGCGGATACTGAGGGCGTTGGCTTCGACTTCTTTGGCCCCGACAACGGCCATGACGGGAATTTTTTCTTTCTCGGCGTTGCGGATTAGTTTGCCGAGGCGTTCGCCGCTGGTATCGGCTTCGGCGCGGATGCCCAACAGCAGCATTTGTTCGGCAACTTGTTTGGTGAAGGCGAGTTGTTCTTCGCCGACGGGGAGCAGGCGAACCTGGGTGGGTGCCAGCCAGAGGGGGAAGTCGCCGGCGTACTCTTCGATCAGGATGCCGATCAGCCGTTCCAGGGAGCCGAAGGGGGCGCGGTGGATCATCACGGG
>JAIXVO010000499.1 GCA_027482985.1 Cyanobacteriota bacterium | reverse complement strand
ATGAGTCAGAGCATGTCAAAACAATGGTCTTCTGCCAACGACCTGATGCCGCAGCGACCTTCAAAAGCCCCCACACCCCAGTCACTTTGTCTGCTCAAGAACAGTCTGATTTGAAAGAAGTCGCTTAGAAAGAGGACTCAGTACTATGTCTAACTCACAAGGACTCCACAGTTTACAACTTGCCAACATTGCTTTGTCTGTGACAAATATCGATACAGCGATCGCCTGGTACACCGAGAAAATGGGATTTACGGTGAAGTATCGCACCCCAGCGATTAATCAGATTGAACTGGCATTGCTGGAGAAAAACGGAATTTATATTGATCTGATTCAGTTTCTCCAACCCATTAATCTAGAGCCAGAGCGCCAAGATCCGCCGCTACATCTTCAAATCACCGGGCTACGTAACATTGTTTTCTTTGTCGATGACATTCATCAAGCCAACCAAGAGCTTCAAGCAAAAGGTGTAGAACTGATCTGGGCAGGTCAATTACTTGATCATCTGGGCACAAAAGTCACGACCTTTCGGGACATGGACGGCAATCTCGTTGCCCTTTGGGAGAGAAACGCACAGATTATCGATCACATGCAAACTGGAGTCTGAAATGAATCTCTTGAGAAACCAAGATTATGAGAGGCAATTACTATGACACGTTTTAACGACTACTCTAATCGCTACGAAAATCTTCAGATGAGTCGGACAGATTCTGGAATTCTAACCGTTATGCTTCATACCAATGGCGGTTCGCACATCCACACTGGAAAAGCACACCAAGAATTTCCTCAGGCGATGGCAGACATCGCGGCAGACACTGAAAACGAAGTCGTCATTCTCACGGGCGCAGGCGACGATTTCATGACGCAAATCGATTTCTCAACCGTTGCCGACAACACACTTCCCCGCAATTGGTACAAGATTGTCACTGAAGCACGGCACATGTTGCTCAATCTGCTAGAAATTCCAGTCCCTGTGATTGCGGCAGTTAATGGTCCTGTTCACATTCACTCCGAGTATTTGCTGGTGAATGACATTATTCTGGCTTCTGATACCGCAGAGTTTCAGGATAAAGTTCACCGAGTCGGCAGTGTTGTCCCTGCTGATGGCGTTCAAATTGCTTGGGAACAGGCATTAGGATTAATTCGATCGCGCTATTTTCTACTTACGGGTCAGGTGATTTCGGCTCAAGCAGCATTATCCCTTGGGGTCGTGCATGAAGTCGTTCCCAGAGCGGAATTGATGCAACGCGCTCAACAGCTTGCGGAAGATTTACTCCAATGGTCGCCCTTGGCAAGACGCTACAACCGCTTGATCATGACTCGAAAATGGAAACAGCTCGTGAACGATCGCGTTCCTTTTGAGATGGCAATGGAAGGTCATGCATTGACTGATGTTCGCTTGGAAGATGAATACAAGAAAGAGCAGTCGAGTTCTTTTATGCGGACTTAATAAGGACTGATAGTATGAAATCAATCGCCTTGACACGGGCAGACTTAGAATCCCAACAGTTACAGCGCTCGATCGCCCAGGAGAATACTGGTCTTGTCATTCTCACTGACGCTCAATTGCAGGCTTCGATCACAGAAATTCTCAGCCAACGTCCGCTGAAATCTACAGTTTGGATCTTCGCTTATGGATCACTGATTTGGAATCCGGTGTTTGAGTACTCCGATCGCCAAATTGCCACACTACAAGGATGGCATCGCAGCTTCTGTATTTGGACTCCAGCAGGGCGAGGGACACCTGTCCAACCTGGATTAACCTTGGCACTGGAACCAGATGGGCACTGTTGCGGAGTCGCCTACCAAATGGTCGCAGATCCTTTAGAATTACTGCTACTGTGGCGGCGAGAAATGGTGGTTGGCTCCTACATTCCTCGTTGGGTCACGGTTGAAACATCGAATCGGACTCTGGATGCGATCGCATTTACAGTCAATCCCCAGCATTCTTTGTACGCTCCCAATCTGACCGCTGAAGAAATCGTCCAAGCAATTATTACAGCCTCTGGCTCCTTGGGTTCTTGTAAAGATTATTTAGTACAAACCGTGACCGAATTAACAGATTGTGGCATGGCGGATACTGAACTCAGGCAAATCTTCGATCTTGTTGTATCACACTAGGCTGATTAAACTGCGATCGTCCAACTAAAGATTCTTAGCCTGCGTCCTACCGATAACTTAAGCGGCACAACAACTTATTATACTGACGCTGTCGGTTTAACTCCCTGTTTTGGGGTGTTATCCAGAAAGCATCGGGTTAATCCCCTGATTTGGGCTATTATCCCGAAATTTTCTTGATAATATCCAGATTTGGGGCATTAGCCCGACAAATTCAGTATATTTTCAGGATCAGGTATTTGGAATCATCTGTATTAATGGATACATGAGTTTCGTCGGTGGTGCGATCGCAATATGTCATCTGAACCCAAGTTGTTCGATCGCGTCCGGGCAGTGATGCGTCGCCGACACTATGCTTACAAGACTGAAAAAAGCTACATCCATTGGATGAAACGCTTCATTGTATTCCACAATATGAAGCCGCCTCGTGACATGGGTGCGGCGGAAGTGGAAGCCTTTCTTACCCATCTGGCAGTTGATCAAAAAGTAGCACCTTCGACGCAAAATCAGGCGTTGAGTGCATTGATCTTTTTGTATCGCGAAGTTTATCAACAGGATACAAACTGGGATCTGAATGCAGAACGGGCAACCGCACCACGTTATTTGCCAACAGTGCTCACGCTCGAAGAAGTTCAGTGTATTCTCAGTCTGCTTTCAGGTGTCTATCAACTACTGGCAAAGGTGTTGTATGGCAGTGGGTTGCGCTTAAGTGAAGGGATCAATTTGCGTGTCAAGGATTTGGACTTTAGTCAGCATCAAATTGTTGTCCGAGATGCAAAAGGGCGCGAAAGCCGCGTGACGATGCTGCCCACCAGCCTTGTGTCATTGTTGACAGAACATTTGCAGTGGGTACGACGACTGCATCAGCAAGATTTAGCATTGGGGTATGGTGCAGTGTATTTGCCTTATGCGTTGAGTCGGAAATATCCCAATGCGGAACGAGAATGGATTTGGCAGTATGTGTTTCCATCATTTTCGCGATCGCTCGATCCGCGCACTAGCGTTTGCCGCCGGTATCATCTCCATGAAAGCGGGATGCAAAAAGCAGTGAAACAAGCCGTTCAAACTTCAGGGATTCAAAAGCGCATTAGTTGTCATACATTTCGCCATAGTTTTGCTACCCATCTGTTGCAAGCTGGTTATGACATTCGCACGGTGCAGGAATTATTGGGGCATAAGGATGTGAAAACGACAATGATTTATACTCATGTTTTGAATCGTGGTGGGCGTGGGGTTAGAAGTCCATTAGATAGTTAGTAGAAAACCTAAGAAGCAATAAAAAAGACAGGTCGGGGGGAAGCCTTTGACCTGTCTTTGATTCAAATAAGTTCAAGCATGGAATAGATTATTCAATCCCTTCGATGCGGTCTTCGACTTCTTGATATAACTCGCGCAGGCGATCGAGGTTTTCTTCGCTGGTTTCCCAGTAGCCGCGACCGTTGGCTTCCAGGAGGGTGGTCACCATTTTGCGGAACGAGTTGGGGTTGAGATCCATCAAGCGTTTGCACATGTCATCATCTTTGAAGAATGTGGTGTTGGTGTCCTCATAAACCCAGTTATCGACCGCATCCGCTGTCGCCGACCAGCCCATCGTGTTGACCAACCGCTTCGAGAGTTCGCGCACCCCTTCGTAGCCGTGGGAGAGCATCCCCTCGTACCACTTGGGATTGAGCAGCTTGGTGCGCGAGTCGAGACGGACGGTTTCCGACAGGGTGCGAATTTGGGCGTTGGCGGTGGTGGTGTCGGCCATGTAAGCGGCAGGCTTTTTACCGTCATCCCGTAACCGCGCCACGATCTTGGTGGGGTCGGAATCGTAGTAGTGGGAGACATCCGTCAGGGAGATTTCGGAAGAGTCGAGGTTCTGGAAGGTGACATCCGCTGTTTTCAGAGAGGCCTTGAACAGATCCTCGTTTTGCTCCATCATGCCGGGGTTATCCGACGAGAAAGCAAAGCCCTTCCGCGCCAGGTACATGTTTTGCAGTTCCTCTTCGTTCTCCCAGGTGCCATTCTCTACTGCCAGGTTAATGTTGGACGAGTAGGAGCCGGACGCATTGGAGAAGACGCGGGTGGCGGCTTGCCGTAAGGACAGCCCCAGTTCTGCTGCCTGTTGCAAGGCGTGTTTGCGGACAAAGTTCATTTCCAGGGGTTCATCCGCTTCCGCTGCCATTTTCACGGCTTTGTCGAGGAGCGCCATCTGGTTAATGAACAGGTCGCGAAACACACCGGAGCAGTTAATCACTACATCCACCCGGGGACGACCCAATTCTTCCAGCGAAATCAGTTCCAGCTTGTTGACCCGTCCCAGCGAGTCGGGAACGGGTTTCACGCCGACCATCCACATGATCTGGGCGAGGGATTCGCCGTAGGTCTTGATGTTGTCGGTACCCCAGAGGACGCAGGCGATCGTCTCAGGATAGTTGCCGCCATTGTCTGCGGCTTGTCGGGCTAGCAGGCGATCGACCACCACCTTCGCCGATTTCACAGCCGCAGCCGTGGGAATCGATTGCGGGTCGAGGGCGTGGATGTTCTTGCCAGTGGGTAACACATCCGGGTTGCGGATGGGGTCGCCGCCGGGACCGGGAGTAATGTACTGCCCATCCAGACCGACAATCAATGCACCGAGTTCGTTATCGGCCACGACTTGCTTGAGGCAGAACTGGAGATATTCAAACAGGGGTTTGAGGGCTTCCGTATCCACCTGGTTGAAGCCGAGGTTATACAGCGCCGCCGTCCAGGGTTCTTGCTTGTTACCACCGAAGTTGAACAGGTTGCCCAACATGGAGGTGCGAGAGACGCGACCTTCCTCGTCTATTTGAGCGTGAACCATCGCGGTAACGGCGGCGCGGCTGGCCTGGTTGATCGTGTTCAGGAGACTGACATCTCCCAACACGCCCCGATCGCTATTCGCATACACCTCATCAATATCCCGCTTGATGCTGTTGGCGATGATCCGTTGCAGGCTGAGAATGCCTTCTTCTTCGCGATCTAGTCCGGCAATGTTGACCAGCGTCGCGATCGCTTCCTCCGCAGTGGGGGGCTTCCCGATCACATGCAGACCACAGGGCAGCAGGCGGGCTTCAATCTCCATCAGTTTGATGTAGACTTTGCCAACGATGGTGTCCCGTTCCTCCGGAGTCATGTCAGCGGCGTTGGTGTCGGGCAGCGCCACATCTTTATCCAGATTGCAGATCCGCGCCTTGTCCATGATCGTGTCTACAATCTGCACGCCGCGACCGGAATCCTTCAGGGTTTGGTAGGAGCCGATCAACTCGCTCAGTTCTTTCAAGCCCTTGTATAATCCAGCATTTTCTGCGGGGGGCGTGAGATAGCTGATGGTTTCGGCATAGCTGCGGCGCTTGGCGCTCGTCGCTTCTGACGGGTTATTCGCCGCGTAGTAGTAGAGGTTGGGAATGGTGCCAATCAGACTATCGGGGAAGCATTCTTCCGACATCCCGATTTGCTTACCGGGCATGAACTCCAGCGAGCCGTGGGTGCCGAAGTGCAAGACCGCATCCGCCTGCCAAATCCGCTCCAGGTAGGTGTAGTAGGCGGCGAAGCCGTGGTGGGGGCTGGCGGAACGGGAGAACAGCAACCGCATGGGATCGCCCTCGTACCCGAAGGTGGGTTGCACACCGATGAACACGTTCCCGAAGGACTTCCCATACACCAACAGGTTTTGACCGTCGGTATTGAGATTGCCGGGAGCGGGGCCCCAGGAGGGAATCAGGCGTTCGTGGTAGGGGGTGAGCCGCTCGTACTCTTCGACGGACATTTTATAGGCGACGTTGAGTTCGGGGCTGTTGTATTGTGCCTGGGCGTTGTGCAGGACTTCCAGCATCAACTTTTCGGGTTCTTCCGGTAGTCCTTGCACGTCGTAGCCGTTATCCCGGAGGGCTTGCATGACTTTGTGAATGGAGCCAAACACATCCAGGTAGGCGGCAGTCCCGACATTCCCTTTATCCGGCGGGAAGCTGAAGACGGTGATGGCGACCCGCTTGTGCAACTTGGGTTTGCGGCGGAGATTCGCCCACTTCATCGCCCGTTGCGCGATCGCCTCGACTCGGTCTTGCAGGGCGATCGCCTTACCCGTCGCGCCATCGCGTCCCGACAAGATGATCGGTTCGATGCCACCATCCAGTTCCGGCAGGGCAATTTGCAGGGCGACTTGAATCGGGTGTAACCCTAACTCGCTTTCCTGCCACTCTTCCGTGGTTTGGAAGACGAGAGGCAAGGCCACCATGTAAGGACGGTTGAGGCGTTTCAGGGCTTCGATCGCCTTGGGATGATCTTGTCGGGCGGGGCCACCCACTAGGGCAAAGCCCGTCAGGGAGACGACCACATCCACCAGCGGTAGGGTTTTGTTGATCGGATCGTAGAAGAAGGCATCCACGGGTTTGGAGAAATCCAGACCGCCGGCAAAGACGGGAATGACTCTGGCTCCCATCGCTTCCAGTTCTGACACCATCGCCACATAGTGGGCATCATCACCCGTGACGAGGTGCGTCCGTTGCAGGACGAGTCCCACCGTGGGCACGAGGGGATCTTTTAAGTCAGTGCCAATGTCTGGACGGGAGTTGAACCAGTTGAGATACTCCTTCACATCCTCAAACATCTGGGTCGCCATCGGATGCCAGATGCCCAAGTCGGGGAAGGTTTGCGGGTCAGCGTACTCCAGGGCGGCGTTGCCTTGCACGCGTTCACCCGTTTCAGTTTTGATCACATAGCGATCGGCCAGCATCAGCAGGAAGTTTTCCAGGTTTTCGGCATTGCCGCCCAGCCAGTATTGGAAGCTGAGCATGAAATTCCGGGCATCCTGGGCTTTTTCCACGGGCAGATATTTCAGCACCGTAGGCAGCGTCCGCAATAGCTTCAGCATGGCATCCTGGAAACCAGCGCCCGACTTCTCCTTGCGCTTTTTCATGAAATTGGCAATCACACTCTTGGATTGACCAATTTGCGA
This sequence comes from Cyanobacteriota bacterium, assembly GCA_027482985.1. Taxonomy (GTDB): domain Bacteria; phylum Cyanobacteriota; class Cyanobacteriia; order Leptolyngbyales; family Leptolyngbyaceae; genus JSC-12. Next base: position 288 of record JAIXVO010000499.1, on the reverse strand, counting down.
CAGGGAGAAACTGCCCATTTTGTTGAGGCGCATTACCTGTGGCATGGAGGGGAAGACGACGGCGACATCCAGGCGATCGCGGTAGGGTTCCACAGCGGTGACCAGCTTATCGGCCAGGTCTTCCAGGAAAATCAGCGAGGCAATGAAGATATTCGCCTCGGCGATGTCGCGCTGGAAGTCGGCGTAGTTGTCGGGATTCCGCAGTTCTTCGATCAGATAGCCGCTAATTTCCACCGCCACGGTGGGATGATTGTCGTTAATAGCACGCACAGCAGCCGAGAGAGAGCT
>JAIXVO010000660.1 GCA_027482985.1 Cyanobacteriota bacterium | reverse complement strand
CGGCGAGCCCTTTACTGCCACCCACCTGGTTACTTTTGGCTGCATTTGGGCGGCGCTGGTGCTGTACTCCGTGACAGCGCTGCGGGCTAGGGAGTAATACCAAATCCTATCTGTATACCCCCGGTTTGTAGGGGCATTGCACTGTGTCAAGCGCTGTAAGGTTATCCCCCCTAGGCGACACAAGGTCATGCCCCCTGATTCATCAGGGGGATCCTTTTTTGTGGGTAACTTGCAGGGTCTGGACGGCGTGAGGAGTGAAGGCATGGAAGTGGTGTTTAGCAATCACTTGGCCTTGGAAATCCTCAATGACCCAAGTTTGGGTCTGCGCCTCAAAGTGGATACTCACCATCTGAGCCTGATAGGTGCGCCCAACGGAATAGTTGCGGTTGTAGAGCGAAACCTGCCCGGTCTGACTGACTTTTCGCCACCAGTGATGCTGGGCTAGGTACTGACAGACCCGTTGAAACTGCCACTGCTCGGTTTCAGCGGCTTGCGTGTAGGGTCGCGCTGGATGGGCCAAGGCCGGATAGGCTTGACCGCGTGGAACGCCCGAACAGCTGGGATACTGCTCGCGTTGCAGGGTCGTAGCGCGGTTGAGGCGCTGGGTGAAAGCCTCAAAATTTGGGCATTGCGCCGGTTCAACCCATCGTTTCATGACCCCATGGGACCGTTCCACTTGGCCATTGTCGGTCGGACGATAGGGGCGGTTATGGATGACCTCAATGCCTAAGCCCACCAGCCAAAGCGTCAGCGCTTGAGGCATGTGGTGGCGATTTCCCCAGGGTGGGCCATTATCGACCCGCAGCGCCTGAGGTTGCCCCCATCGAACAAAGGTGTCTCGTAGGGCGGTTTGAACCAGCTGAGCCGGCACGGCTTCAAAGACGTATTGGGGAAAAAGCGTGGCTGTCAAGCAGCGCACCACTGTGTTCATCAATGAGCGATAGCCAACTAACCGGTGTCCCATCGGCCAAGCGCTGATGGGAAGTCGCATCCAACTGCCAGACCGCATGCACCTGCTCGGCCCGGTGCCGCTCGACGGGGGGACGTCGCATAGGCGGCACGCTCAGCTGATGCTGGCGAAACCAACGCTGTAAGGTGCGTTGATGGGGAATCACGGCCTGCGGATATCGTTCGGCCAGCAGAACTCGAATCAGCCCGGCCCCCCATCCCGGATGACGCCGCTTCAGCCACACGGCCGCACGATAGATCAAACGCTCACCGCGAGGCCCGCTTCGGCCACTCTGCCGATAATGGATCCTCAGGCCCGCCTCGCCATGGTCCCGGTACTGTCGCCATATTTTACGAACACCCCAGACCGACAAATTCAGCTGTTGGGCAATCCTCGGGAGCGGTTCTCCACCTTGATGGCGCGTCACAATTTCTCGACGCAGCGGCACTGGAATGACGGTAGTCATCGCTTTCACCTCCGGGCACGATAGGTCCTGACCACCTTAATGATCTACCAATCAAGGCGCGAAGGGGCATAACTCTATGTCGTATCCTAGGGGGACAACCTTACGTCGGCCGACACGGTACAATACCCCTATCGGGTATCGGTTTCAAATCGGGGTTTTGTGAGTCGGATTTGCTATCGTTTGAGACGATCCTTGGCTTTTTAAACAACTTCCCAGATGTTCCTTTCAAGCCATTCTTTAAAGGGTTGACAATCCATATCCTCGATCCTGCATCCAGACTCCCGCCAGCTTCTCGATTTGTTCAACATCCCCTAGGCAAAGCTCAGTCTTCCACCGGCCAACTTTGCCAGAATGAATGTGGTTTATATGTAGTAGTGAATGCTGATCAAACTGATGGCGGTCAGTATTGCAGATTGCTTGACTCTGCTCAATGCGAGACTGCTGTTTATCTAAAGAAAAATCGTTGGCAATTTGCTGAGCTTGTTCAAAGGTTAAATCAATCCCTAGATGATCAGCTATTCTAAATACCTCATTGGACAAGTTTTTCATCACAGTTTCATATCTGGATATTAAAACTTGAGGTAGCTGGCTCCAGTGATAATAATTGTCCAGACAAACTTGAATAAAACCACTGTCTAGGAGCATCTTTGCAGAGACACCTTCCTTAACCATCTGGGATGTAAATGCATCGCGGATATCTCGATAGATATAAACTCCAAGGGCATTAGCCCGGCCAAATTCCTCGATCATGCTTTGAGTACAAATATGGGTTTTATATACTTTCCAAGTGTTGTCCTGACCGAGGTGACGCCAAAGTTCCGGGAAATCCTCAGCTTCTGTCCATGGTAGCCGCCGCCCTAGCTGGGCAGCTTCAACCAGTTGAGCTGTAATCTGATACTGCAAAGTCGAGGCTGAGCGCATCATCCCGCCGCAAAAGACCCACATAGCTCTATCCTTACCCAAAATATGAGGTGTAGTATAGCCTATAGGTTAACCTGTCTGTGGTTTAGATCGATTTGGACTGTTCTGGAGAATGGAAGTTTGCTCAGCTTTTGCATCCCCATAGGACTTGAATGTCCTAGAATAATCTCTCACCTGTTTATCAGGCTCCCATCCTCAAGGTATAGCATTACTTAGTGGATCCATACTACCTAAGCAGCAAAGCGCCATGCTTTAGGAACACCTAAGCTAGGCAGTGAGTACCGCGATCGCCCATTTGGCCGATATTTATCTGGCCCCTACGGAAGACAACTCAGCCGTAGTCAATCGATTTTACAGTAGCCGTATTAGGTTGATAGCCATGCAGTCAGATATTGCCATTGATATTCAAAATATCTCCAAATGCTATCAACGCTACCAGCATCCCACTGATCGCCTAAAGGAACTCATTTTTCCAGGACAAACCAGAGGTCAGAAATTTTGGGCTTTAAACGATGTTAGCTTCCAGGTCAAGCGTGGCGAATCCTTAGGAATTTTAGGTCAGAATGGATCAGGTAAAAGCACGCTTTTGCAGATCATTACCCAGACACTCAGTCCGACATCTGGAAGCTTAGACGTTAGAGGAAGAATTTCGGCTCTCTTGGAGTTAGGGAGTGGTTTTAATCCAGATTTCACCGGCCGTCAAAATGTAATGATCAATGGCCGTATACTGGGTTTTAGTAATCAAGATATTCACGCAAAGCTAGACGAGATCCTTGATTTTGCTGAAATCGGTGATTTTGTAGATCAGCCAGTGCATACCTACTCTAGCGGCATGTTTGTGAGGCTTGCCTTTGCTGCCGCCGTGGTTTGGGAGCCAGAAATATTGATTGTAGATGAGGCTTTAGCCGTAGGCGATATCTTCTTCCAACAAAAATGTTTTGCCCGAATAAAGTCTTTGCAAGAAAATGGAACAACGATTTTGTTTGTTAGCCATGACACCCAGAGTATTCTTAACCTATGTCATCGAGCGGCTGTTTTAAGCTACGGCAAACTAGTTTATTTGGGAGAAGCTTACACAGCCGTTGAGAAATATTTTGAATTGCACCATATGAGCTATGAGCCAGACCTACAGAAGAGTAAGTTAACATCTGTCAGCTCAGTAGCAAAGAAAAAAGATGCTCATATTCTGAAAGAAGATAGCGATGCTGACCTGCCATTTATAACTCACTTCTCAGATAAAAATCGCTATGGGAAATATGCCAACTTAATTGAAGGGATCTGCATTACAGATATTAGCGGTCAGACAAAAACTACTTTTTCAAGTGGTGAAGAGTTAGTGATATCGGTCAAGCTAGCTGCTCATCCTGAGCAGCTAGCGCCCCTCAATTTAGGCTTTCACCTCAAAGATCGATTAGGACAAGTTATCATTGGCAGCAATCTCAAAAAGATAGCCTCCTCCTTGGCTCCCCATACAGCAGGATCGGCCTTTATCTGTCAATTTCAGTTTAGGCCCCAAATAGCTCCTGGTGAATACAGTCTAGATGTAGCTGTAGCTGAATACACCTTAGAAGCCAAAACAATTTATGACTGGGTTAACGGAGCTATAGCTTTTACCATCGTGGCCAGTAGCGAAGCTCGGAAACAAGGCGGTCTCTGTAGACCAGATATGACCTTCAGGATTCACGATATTGATGCTTCAAATCCAGTTTCAAATAATTCTAAAGCCCTAAAAAATACCAGGGAGTAAAACATATGTTTCAGTCCCTGGTATTTTCCATATTTAACAATAGAGGGCCAGTGCTCGTTGGTTAGCTTGCTATCACCCTGTGACAACAAGCTAACCTCAGCTAAGCCCTATCCCTAAGCTGACTGGGG
>JAIXVO010000103.1 GCA_027482985.1 Cyanobacteriota bacterium | reverse complement strand
GGGGGGGGGGGGGGGGGGGGGGGGGGGGGGGGGGGGCAAGTTTCATCGATTTGGAAGCGCAAATTGGGAGCGCAGAGCAGTCTAGATAAAGACAGGGCAGACTGGCTCATACACCAGGCAGTGGAGTCGATCGCCCGATCGCACCGTTGAGACCCATGCCAAAGGCTGCCCTCAGGGTGCGGACCAGAGCGGCTCAGGGGCGGGGGAATGGTTGCTCGACGAGACTCACGAACGACAAAGGACGGCGGTCTGGATGAGGTGGCGGCGGCTCACATCGCAGCCACTCAACTCCAAAACAGCCAACATCCCGTTGCACCGGGCGCTTGACCTCTGCGATCGCCCTGACCCATCAGGCGCTATTTGATTGATTGAATCCAAGCCACCAACTAACTGACTGGTGAATCACCAACGTCAGCCCGCAGCAGTCTGGCAGAGGTGCGATCGCTCGCCTCTCTAACCATGAAAACAACAGATTAAAAACCCACCATGGCAATCTTGCTGCCTGAACCTGGATGGAACTAACCATTGTGGTGCCAAACGGGGAAGCACCAGACAGGACCTTCCTTTAGGTGTTACAGAAGCAGAGATGGCAAATGACCATGATGACTGCCCATGATTACAGTTGCCCAACAAATGTCCAACAGATCTACCGATGGATAGATCAATCTCTTATTGCCTAAAAGTTTACTGCAAAACTTCAGCATAACGGCGGAATTATTACGAGAATTTTCATAAATCCATCAACCCGGTTGAGATCGGAAATGAGACCCCGATGGGTGACGGGGGTCAGTCTCGCAGGTTGGTCTTTTCCGCGGGTTTGCCGGTCCACTTTTGCCAGCGCGCGATCGCCCGTTCGACCCGCTCTGGCTGGTCAGCGCAGGCAAAGCAGACGCGCCCCATGCGTTCGCAGGTGATCAGCACTTCCCCCTGACCCAGGTCTGGGTTGATCACAAAATGCCCTGGTTTGGTGTAGAGGCTGACCAGGTAGGTGACAATGCCCTCGATCCCTTCCACACCGATCGGTTTTTCCGGTCTCACCAGTGGTTGCTGGGAAAACAGCGCAACATAGTGTTCGCCAATCAACAACTCAAACTGGAACGGCATCCGATGGCGGCTACAGAACTCATGGATCCTGCCCTCGGAGCAGACGATCGCCACGACCCGCGCTTCCTCTGCCAGGTAGTCATGCTCCCAGGGGGAGGTGGGCAGGGGGGCGACCGCCAGGGCAGCATTCGAAGGCAGGCAGTCGATAAAGTCTGCGCCCGCCGAGTCGCCGCAGTAGACCAGGTGCTTGTCGAGCAACCAGGTGTCTCCTGGTTGGGCGTTCACCGCTGGAGTGGCATCGGCAACCGCTGCTTCCCCGGTGCTCTGGTCTTGGCGCTGGATCGATCGGGTTGTCAGTTTTGCCAGCTTTGCCGCCTGCTCCTGCTGGAGTGCCACCAGTTGCAGTTCCGTTTGTTTTGCCCTTGCCTGCGCTGCGATCCTGGCTTGCTCTTCCGCTTCGGCTTTGAGTCGCTTGTCTCTGGCTGCTGCTGCTGCTCGCTCTGCCTCTTCTGCTTGGCGGCGTGCTTCGCCCCCTGCCCGGGCAATTTTGAGCAGCGTCTTGGGGCTTTTTGCCGCTGGGGTACCCCGGATCACTTCCTTGACCTGGGGGGCGATGTCGCGGGCGATCTGTTTGCCCTGCTGAAAGGTCCGGTCGGTATAGCCTGCTTCCTTTGCCAGTTCCAGGGTTGTGCGGGCAGGTGGCGAACTCGTTTCACCACCTCCGGCTCCACTTGCTTTAGGCTTGCTGCTCTTAGGTTCCCGTGGGCGCTGGGTGTACTGGTTGTCTCCGGGGCGTGCCCGCAGACCCATCCGTTCTAGAATCTGGTCTCGCTCTAGCCATAGTTCTGATCGTTCCAGTGCCTCCAGTTCGTTGCGGATCAGGTTTTCGTCAATCTCCGCTAGGCGGGCGTGGTCATCATCGGTGCAGGTGACGACATGGCACTCAATCTGGGTCAAGCCCAACAGCTTGCAAGCAGTCAGGCGGTGCAACCCGGCTATCAAGGTCAAATTTTGGTCCAGGGTGATGGGGTTGAGCAGCCCATTTGCTCTGATCGACTGCATCAGTTCGGCAACCTTGTGGTCCTTGAGGGGTCGCCGATTGGGACCAATACTCACTTTATCGATCGCAACGATAGTCATACCTTAAAACCGGATTTTATAAAGCTACCCGTTCAGACCCTAGAGTAGAGCAGCGGTGAACGCTGTCTGGATCGTTCCTACCAATCTTTCAATGATTGCTATCGGTGATTCTTATATCTCTACGGTAGCTCCCCTGGTGGCATATAGGTACTCGATTGCAAAACTTGATAGTCCCGTCTCCGGATCAGCCATAAGCAATTTAGATGGATAGCCTTAAATTTTCAACACTCGACAATATAGCAAACAATTCTCGAACTCTGCGTTGCATTCAGCACTTAAGCCGTCGATGTTATCCTGTCCTACCGAAGTTTGACTATCGGCTGCACCCGTAATTATCCGGTTATATCTGTTTCTTTTTATACTTTGATTTCATCGTTGCTGCCCCAGCTCCGATTGCGATGGAGAACCGTTCTAGGGAGTATAATTCTTACAGTCTGGTCGCCTCGATCGAACGGTGCCAGAAGTGAGCAAGCCCTGAAACGACCATTATTTTTATTTTT
>JAIXVO010000349.1 GCA_027482985.1 Cyanobacteriota bacterium | reverse complement strand
GGGGGAGGAAGAAATGGGAGGGGGAGGAAGAGGAAGAAACGGGGGAAGGACATTGGCGAGACGCACCGCTGGCACGTCTCCCCAGGGGTGGCGGGAAAGAAGGGGGAATTCATTCCCGTCGGGCGATCGCGGCATGACGAAACAAATACACGCCATCCTGGGTCGATTGCAAGCGCCAATCGGGATATTGGGAGGCGCGTTCGATTAATTGATTGACCTTGTCGGGAGCACTGAGGCGACCGGGATGACGCTGATTCAGCAGGAGATACTCAAATTCTGAGAGGGGAATGTTGCCCTCAGCTAATACTTTGATCACGGGGCGATGACTCAGGTGGGGGACGATCGCGGCGGGTGCTAAAACTGCTCCCTGAGTGGTAATTTGGGCGATCGCGGTACGCGTGGCTGACCAGGTTTCGAGCCGCGCCAGATACCGCGTCCAGAAGAGGGGATATTGCGCCAGTGCCAGCCAGCCCACCAACGCCCAGAGGATAATCCGGCGAGGTCGCTGGATCAGAGACTCGCCGGCAGCGACAGCAGCAATGACTGATAGCAGCAAAAACGGCAGAATCGGTAAGGAATACTGATGCACCACATCTTTCAGACTGGGAGCGGTTGAGATTAAATTGATTGCCAGTTGCGGAATGGCTGGCACCAGCGGGGCTAAATGTCGCCAGGAAAGTCCCCAGCCCAGCGGTGCTAGTAGGAAGACGAGATAAGCCAGGTTGGGCAGTGTGACTAATTTACGCAACAGCAAGTCAGGCCGTAGAACCAAATTCACCAAAATTTCGGGAATCGTGCGCCCAAATTCGGCAAAGTGGGAAGTCCCCAACACTCCTGCGGGTTGGAAGTGGGGAATGATCACTTGTGTCGCCAGGATGAACCAGACGATGCCTAGCAAAGCCGCGATCGCGCCATAAACTCGACGGTGCTCAAACAACCAGAGCCAAACTCCCAACGCCGCGATCGTTAAGGCTAAGGCATCTCGACAGCCAAGGCTGATCACCACACAGACGAGAAACCAGCCCAATTGACGTTGCCGTGCGGCGAAGACAGCGGCCAGCAACAACGGCAGAGCAATCACTTCTGGGTGAAAGTCAAACAGGTTGAGATTAAAAATTAGCGGGTAGAGTAAATAAGCGCTGGCGATCGCCCCTGCCAGGGCTGCCTTCACACCTGCTTGTCGCGCCAGATACCAGAGTGGGACAGACCCACTAGCCAGGGCGATCGCCTGCACCAAAAACAACCACTGGACGCTGGGATAAATTCGGTAGAGCAGGGACAGCGGGTAGAAAATCCAGGCGGCATGATCGCCCAAAATATGGACATTAATGATGGTGGAAATGGGCGGCAACCCCCGGCTCAGCAAAAATAAAGGCTGATCAAAAATGCCTAAATCCCACGCATTTGACTCAAACAGCGCGTGACGGGCACCACTTGCCAGCCACAGCAACAGCGCACTCACCCCCACCAGCCACAACAGCGATCGCGGCGGCAGATCTGGCTTAAAAGCTGACTTCAATCCGGCAAACATCACTCTGCCTCTCTTCTCTAAGAGCGGTTTTGCATAAATAAATGCACATCATCCTGCTGAAATTGTTCTACAAAACGGGCATCTTGCCGCAAGCGATCGCGCAAAGTTTGTTGCACCGAGCGATCGCTCAGCCAACCAGGATGGCGCAAATTCAACAGCACATAGCGAAAGGGCATGAGGTCATCATCCTGAGTCCCTTGAATCGTCACTTTTACCGTGGGGCGATGGGTCACATGGGGCACAATCCAGGCCGTCGTCAGCACACTCTCAGCCGACTCAATCTGGCTCACAGCGGTACGAGTTGCCTGCCAGGTATCCAGAGATTGCAAATAGCGGGACGTGAAATAACCAAATTTCGCCAGTGCTAAAAAGCCCACCAGCGCAAACAAGATGATCTGCCGGGGCCGATGTAGCCAACTTTGACCCGCCGCCACTGCCGCGATCGCCGCCAGGATCAAAAACGGCACCGCTGGCAAAGAGTATTGATGTAGTAAGTCTTTCTGCTGATCGACCGTACTCAGGAGGTTCATCCCCAAAGTGGGCAAAATGGGGACTAGTGGGGCTAAATGTGCCCAGGATAACCCCCAGGCGATCGGGGCAAAAAGGAGGAGCAGATAGGCCAGATTCGGGAGTGTGAATAGGGCTGGCAGCACGACATGGGGTTTGAGAATAAGATTCAGCGCAATTTCCGGTAAGGAGTTGCCCAGGTACGCAAATCGCCATACCGATTCCACCCCACCAGGACGAAACGCCGGAATCACCACTTTGGTGGCGATCAAAAACCAGGCAACCCCTAGCCCAATCGCGATCGCCCCCAACCGGGGTCGCTTTTCCCAGCGCATCAGCCACAGTCCCATAAAGATAACGGTTAAGGCGAGGGCATCCCGGCAGCCCAAAATCAACCCAACACACCCGACAAACCAGCCCATCCGCTGCTGTCTGGCGGCGAGGACACTGGCGAGTAACAACGGCACAGCAATCACTTCCGGGTGAAAGTCAAACAGGTTGATGTTAAAGATCAGCGGGTAAAGCAAATAGGCGATCGCGATCGCCTTCGCCTGGGCAGGTGGTACTCCTGCCTGTCGCGCCAGATACCAGGTGGGGAGCGCACCCAGCGAGAGGGCAATCGCCTGAATCGCCAGCAGCCAGTACACGGAGGGATACAGTCGGTAAAGTCCGGCGATCGCGTACAAAATCCAATCCGCATGACCGCCCATCACATGAAACCCCCAAAACGACACGATCGGGGGCTGTCCCTGACTGATGAGATAAGTCGCCTGGTCAAAAAAACCGAGATCGAAGGCAGTGGACTGAAACAGCCAATGCCGCACACTGCTACAGGCAAACAGGACCAGACTGCTCCCGCCAATCAACCAGGCTAAGGGGCGATCGGGCTGGGATGACAACGGCTCATCCGGGACGCTCATGCCGGGACGGAAGCCTCAGGCGTGGTGATCAAAGCCACTTCGATGCGATCGTCTGGTAAGGGTGTGAGTGCCACCTGCACCCCCGGTCCAAAAAATTTCGTCAGTTTTTCTTGTTTCTGCTGCCACGTTTCCAGCGCAATCATTGGTGTATCGAATTCCAGGACGAGGGTATAAGCGCCATCGGTACTACTTTCGCGAATCCCCGTCAGGATCGGACATTCTTCATCCGTGGGGCTGAGTCCCAAGGCTTCCAGGGAACTGTCCAGGTGAGCGGGTTGACCGTAGCGGTAACGGGTCACATCTTTGCGGATCTGGTTTTGGGTCGCTGTTGCTTGGCGATCGCGCAAGGCTACCACTTCCGGGGCAGTTGGTTGAGTCACAGGCACCGGTTCTAATTCTGCTGCTTTCAAGGCCAAACCGCCTAATAGAAGGGGAATGCCATAAAAGAATCCCACCAAATTTAACGTGGCATTATCCAGCACAAAGTAGGCGACAAAGCCGACGATGGTGAGGATGCCGCCGATCGTCAGCCCCACAGTTCCCAGAGAAATTTGGCGTAACATAGAAGAAATTAGTCTCAATGAAAGAGTTCGTTATTCCTCATTATCCCTGACTGTTGCCGCAGAACAGGGAGAAGCGGCGAACCAACTCCTGAGTTCCGCGTCACCCTTTTTCCTGCCCTGCCTATGACCACTGATCGCAGTCCAACGCCAGAACAGGCGCTGTTGGAACAAATTCATTCCCTGCAACGAGAAGACGAAATTCTGCATAACATCCTGGCGGTCGATATTTGGGCGATCGCGAAAACGATGGATGAATTTCATCCTGGCTTTTGGGCCGCCTTCATGAAAAATCGCGAACAAGCCCTGAAACGCTTCATGGCGGAAGTGATCAAACATCCCCCCGCCCCCCCCAAACGCCCACCTTTTTTGCGGTAATATCTAGGCCGCGCACTGCTTGCCGATACCGTTAGGGTCGCCTACACTCATCCCCGACCCTTTAGAATAAGAGGGATCAAACTTGGACAGAGGCAGAGTTGCTATGGTTGACCCTCAAATGATGCGCGAACAAATTAATCAAATTGCCAGCAAACGCGAGTTTTTGCTGCGCCTGCTGGAACAACCCAACCTGGGCACCCTGCGCATTGATGTAAATCAGGCGATCGAGGAAATGGATGACCTGCTGGACGAATTTAAGTCAACCTTTCCCGATGCCGACAACAATTAAACGCTCATCTGTCAAGCCCCACCCTCATTGCTCTCCCAACTGGCACTTCTAGGGGGTGGATATCCGTGGGATTGGCTCAGAACTGGCGATCGCCAGCATTGAACAAAGCTAGATCATCAGCACTGGGGAATGAACTGTTACTGCCAAATTTGATGGGTCTCACAGTGCTTCAGGCTGAGAAGCGTTGGGAGCAAGGGGCAATTTGATCTCTCTATTCCGCGATCGCCGCTTTCAAAGCTTCTTTCACGATCTGCTGAATTTCGGCCTTCACCTGGTCATACACTTCCGCTGCACACCACGGACGGAGATATAGCGTCGTGGTGTCAGCTGTCACTGTCAGGACGTTACACGTTGGTTTCGGATCATTGAGCACTAACGGATGAGGTTGGACGAGGGATAGCAAATGGGTGATGGTTGGCTCGATCTCGCGATCGCCAATATTCACCTCCAGATCCACCCGCCGCGTGCCCATCGTCGTCAGATTCCGCAACGTACCCGTAAACAAATTATTGTTCGGCACCACGATTTTCACGTTATCGGGAGTAATGATGTTGGTCGAAAAAATGCCAATACTTTCCACCACCCCCGCCACTCCCGCCCCTTCAATCAAATCCCCCACTTCAAACGGGCGAAACGTCACCAGCATCACCCCCGCCGCAAAGTGTGAGAGGCTACTCTGCAACGCCAAGCCGATCGCCAACCCCGCCGCCCCCAAAATCGCGATCAACGTCGTGGTTTGAATCCCCAGCACATTGAGCGCCGCAATCAAGCCCACAATCAGCGTCACCACTTCCACCGTCTGCACAAAAAACTTGCGCAACGTCGGTTCCACCGGCTGCAAAAACTTCCGTGTCAATTGCCGCGTAATGCCGATCGCAAACCGCGTCAAAATTAAAATCGCGATCGCCCAGAGCACTCGCGGCAACAACCATACTGCCATACCCCAAAAGACTTCATACAGTTGGGTCGGGTTCGCTTGAATCGTGAGTTCGGCCAGCATAGGAAGGAGGGGGAGAGAGGAGTCAGGAGTCAGGAGGAATGGGAAGGAAGGGAAAGGGAGATGTAGCGTCGGCCAAGTGGTTCAAGAAATAGAGCAACCTCAGCGGAAAACGGCATCGTAGAGACTTGCCGCTGGCACGTCTCGTCAGAGGATAGGGGTAAGAGCACAGGGATCAGAAGCACCGTCAGCCAGTCGGTTCAGGTTAGGAGATCCGCTGCGCGATCGCCAACATAACACCCCTCATTGCCCCTCAACAACGCCCTTCCCATGCCCCTAGATCACACTCCCGCCTCCCGACTTCTGCCTCCTATCTTCTCTCCCCCGACTCCTGACTCCTGACTCCTGACTCCTGACTCCTCTCCCCGATCGCCACTCTGGGCAACCGATGTTTGAATCCACACAGAATTTCCCAGGAGATGGTATTTAACGTATTCGCCCAATCATCGGCAGTAATCGTTTGATTGCCATCCTGTCCCAAAATCGTGACGACATCACCTTCTTGTAAATGCGGCACTTGGCTCACATCTAACATCAATTGATCCATCGTGATGGCACCGATCTGGGCGACTCGCTGCCCTTGAATCAACGCCGTCATTTGGTTGGAGAGATTGCGGGGCACACCATCTGCATAACCGATCGCCACGACCGCAATGCGCATTTCGCGATCGGCGATAAACCGATGCCCGTAACTCACGCCCGTCCCCGCCTGGATCGTTTTGATTTGGGTAATCCGGGCTTTGACTTGCAACACGGGTTTGAGCGAAAGTACTGACTGGAGATGCGCTGCTGGGTAAAGTCCATAAATGGCCAGTCCCGCCCGGACTAAATCGTAATGCAACGCTGGTTCGGTCAGCGTCCCTGCCGAATTGGCGAGATGCAGGCGGGGAATGGAGATCTTCGCCTGCCGCAACTGGGCGATCGCCTGTTCAAAGCGCTGATGCTGTAACCGCACCACGGAACGATCCAAACTTTCGGCAGTCGCCAAATGGGAGTAGACACTGGCGATCGCGAGCTGGGGTAACCGCTGCACCAGTTGGGCAAATTCGGTGGCATCCTGCCAATTTGTCCCCAACCGGGACATGCCGGTATCCAGTTTTAAATGGACAGGGAGCGGCTCCGTCGGGGCAAGTTCTGCCATCGTTTCGGCAAAGACTAGGGCTTGCTTGGGCGTACAGAGGGTGGGTTGCAACTGCCAATGGGCGATCGCGCGGACTTGGGCAGCGGTATTTGTGGCTCCCAAAATGAGAATCGGTGCTTGAATCCCGGCTTCCCGTAACTCAATCCCTTCGGGAATCGTCGCCACGCCTAGCCAGGTGGCTCCAGCTGCCAGGACTGCTTGCGCCACGGTCACCGCTCCGTGTCCGTAAGCATCGGCTTTGACGACCGCCATCAATGCCGTCCGCGTGGGTAATAGGCGCCGCAATTGCCCGACATTATGCGCCAATGCCGCCCGATCCACTTCCACCCAGGCGCGTTCCTGTCGCATCCTCGCCACACTCGAACTCTGATCCCAACTCAACATCTCACCACTCCTCACAACACACTTCGAAGACAGCGGGCGGCAGGCAAAAGGCAGTAGGCAAGCAACCCATCAGAGCCTTCGCACTGCATCCCGTTCGCTGTGCCACAGATCGACTGACTGCTGGCATGTCTCTACTGTTTACCCCGCCAACAATGACTGCCAGGATAGATGCCCTTTTACAATAGGTCAATTGGCACAGCAGAAAAACCTCCGGATCTCAGGGGTTCCTGGGGTGGCCTGCCCATCTCTGAGATTCGTGTGTTACCATCTGTGGAAATATTGTTTCAACTAAATTCGAATGAGCAAGGTTCTGGTGCTCAATGCCTCCTACGAACCGCTCAATATTACGAGCTGGCGTAGAGCGATCGTTTTACTGCTGAAAGGCAAAGCCGAGCAAGTTGAACATAACGGAAAGCTGATTTACTCTGGCTTTCCGTTGCCAACGGTAATTCGGTTGCGTCACTATGTCCGAGTTCCGTACAAAGAAATTCCCCTGACTCGCAAGAATCTCCTTCACCGCGATGGTTATGCCTGTCAGTACTGTGGCTACACTGGGGAGGATTTAACCCTCGATCATGTAGTGCCGCGATCGCGAGGCGGCGGGGATGCCTGGGAGAATATCGTCACTGCTTGCGTGCGTTGCAATGTGAAGAAGGGCAATCGAACGCCCAAAGAGGCCAATATGCTGTTATCCATTCAACCAGCCAAGCCCTACAGTGGTCTTTATTTCGAGGTGACCAAACATGTCAAAAACGGACTCAATCAAGAATGGCGAAAATACGTCATTGGGATGTAACCTTCTGCGATCGCCAGAGGGTTTTCTTTTATGCCCTTGCATTTTTGCGAAATTAGGCTCTCTTCCTTTAGAGAGATAAACCCAGGGGAGTATGACGATTTTCAGGTTTTTTGCGAAGATCGAGTCAGGGCAATTGCACCCGCATCCTTTTGGATCTGCACTTGTCCTACGATCCAAGATGATGACTGGTGAACGACTTCTGGAGTGATCCTCCGCTCGCTTAACCCTCTTTATGCAAACCGATTCAGTGACCACTCGTAACCTGACACCCCCCAAAAAAAGCACTTTGGCTGTAACTAAAACTCCCGATACTAATATTCCCGCATTGCCCGGAGTGGATGCGGATGCTGCAGAACCCTTCGCTGCACCCATTTTGGAACCTGCACCCAGTTATCCCCCCCCGACTCAGGGCTATGATACGGCTCGATCGCGGGAACAGTACCAAAAAGTCGAAGCTCTCCGCAAATTGCTCGAACGTCATCGCGGGGAACGGCAACTGGTCGTACTCCAAGATTTTCCCGACCCAGATGCCCTCTCTTCTGCCTGGACCTATAAGCTGATTGCTCAAAAGTTTGAGATTCCCTGCGACATCGTTTATGCAGGTACCCTCAGCCATCAAGAAAACATTGCGCTGGTCAAGCTCACTAGCCTGCCCGTGCAACGCTGGGCACTGCCGACCCTCAAAAGTCGCGATTTGACCTTGTATCAGGGCGGCTGTGTCCTGATTGATAACCAGGGCACCACCAGTCAACTGATGCCCGCGTTGCAGGAGGCAGGCATTCATACCGCGATCGTGATTGATCATCACAGCCCGCAAGGGGAGTTAAAAGCCGAATTCATTGATATTCGTCCCTACACTCGCGCCACGGCGACAATTCTGACGCAGTACTTGCAAGCGGGCCTGCTGAAACTTGACATCAACTCGAATGAACACGTCAAATGTGCGACGGCGTTAATGCACGGGCTGCGCTCGGATACTAACGCCTTACGGCAAGCGCAGGAAGAAGACTTTCTGGCGGCAGCGTTTCTCAGCCGCTTTTATGACGCGCCCCTGTTAAATGCGGTGCTGCAATCCTCCCGCTCGAAGCAGGTGATGGATGTGATTGAGCGATCGCTCAAAAATCGCATCGTTCAAAACAACTTCTCGATCGCCGGGGTAGGCTATCTCCGCTACGACGACCGGGATGCCATTCCCCAGGCGGCAGATTTCCTGGTCACGGAAGAAAATGTCCATACGGCAGTCGTGTATGGCATTGTGCATGACGAAGACGAAGACATTGAATTGGTGATTGGCTCTCTCCGCACCAATAAAATTACCCTCGACCCCGATGAGTTTCTCAAGGAAGCCTTTGGTCAGGATGCCCACGGACGCTTCTTTGGCGGCGGGCGATCGCAGGCTGGTGGCTTCGAAATTCCACTGGGCTTCCTCTCCGGTTTTACCGAAAGCGCCGAGTACGCCAAGATGAAATGGAGTGTGTTTGATACCCAGGTCAAACAAAAGCTCCTGCGCCTGATCAACCCCGATCAGCATTACCACAATGGCATGAGTTAAGTCGTTTTGGCCTCAAAATCCACCTTACGTAGGG
>JAIXVO010000662.1 GCA_027482985.1 Cyanobacteriota bacterium | reverse complement strand
GTCAACTGGAGTAACAGAAAGACGAAGACAAAGGCGATCGCTTTGACTTGCTGGGTAAGACGGTTAATCATAAATACCTAAGTCTCCCAAGAGAATGTTCCGAACAATGCAGCGCATCGGAGTGGACAAATAAATATGCCGGAAATCTGTATACCCTAAATAACTTAGACAGGAATGTATATTTCACTACCTTTATCTCTGGTGAAGGTTTGATGGCGGGATTGCAGCCCTCGAAAAACCAGTTTTGTAATCCGTAATACAGAAACAAACTGCTAGCTGAATTTCAATGATGGCGAAAGATTTTTGTATACAGCATACATTTCATTAGGCTGAAACGCTGATGAGATCGATGTTTTGGATTCAGAGCCAGTGTTTGGATCGTTCAGAGTCTTCAATCCCTCCCTGTAAGTGAACTATGATTGTGAAGAAATTTAACGCTAAGCGGATGTCTGCCCTGGTGGCGATCGCGGCCTCAGTTGCCGTCTTTACGGGCTGCGCCAACAACACCCCCACAGCGACCACTCCCGGCTCCTCTCCTGCCGCCACGAATGCCGCCACCAGCGACAAGAAGCAACTCAAAGATGTGCGAGTGCAATTGTCGTTTTTGAAGCAAAGTTTAGATGCGCCGCTGATTATTGCCATCAACAAGGGTTACTTTGCCGAAGAAGGGCTAAACGTCACCTATGAGCGCGGTTTCGGTAACGCCGATACCATTAGCAAACTTGGGACGGGTAAGTTTGACATGGCGTTCAGCGATATGTATAACGCGATGGATTTTAATGACAAAAATCCGAACGACAAAATCATCGCTGTTGCCATGACGCAAAACAAAGCGCCGTTTGCGGTGATGGGGTTCAAAGCGAATGGGATTAACTCGCCGAAAGATTTGACTGGCAAGAAAATGGGTGCGCCGGCTGGGGATGGTCCGCGTAAGCTGTTCCCCTTGTTTGCGGAAGAAGTGGGGGTTGATCCCAACTCGATCGAGTGGACGACGATGGAACCCAAGTTACGGGAAACGTTCTTGCTGCAAGGGAAAGTCGATGCGATTAGTGGCTTTTCCACCTCGGCGTTGCCCAGTTTGCTGAAGGGTGGCAAGAAGATGGAAGATATTAGCCTCTTCTACTACACCGAAAATGGGCTGGATTTCTATGGCAATGCGATTTTGACGAAGGCCAGCTTTGCGCAACAAAATCCTGAAGTGGTGAAAGCCTTTGTCAAAGCTTATTTTCGCGGCTTTCAGGATATGCTGAAAGACCCGACAGCAGCCTTAGATGCGGTGATTGCCTCGGATGATAGTAAGTTGATGAACCGGGAAGCAGAACGGGTGCGGTTAGAGATTGCTATGCGCGACTTGTACATTACGCCTGAGGTGGAAAAGAATGGGCTGGGTGGCGTGGATGATAAACGCCTCGCGAAAACGATTGAACAAACGATCGCGGGCTTTAAGCTGAAGGGTAAACCGACCGCAGAAGACATCTTTACCGCCGAATTCCTGCCTGCTAAAGATCTGCTGACACTGCCGCCGACCAGCGATCGCAAACCCTTGTCCTAACTTTCCCCTGACTCTGGGCTGACCGGGTGATTGAACCGCTGTCAGCCTTTTTTCTTGGCTTCTAGTTTAAATCCCCTTATCCCCCCGCCGCTTATGGTACAGCCAGCTTTAGATTCCATGTCATCCGACCCGCGATCGCCGGAGAACACGCCCCTCCTGGAGTTTGACCAGGTGGGTCTGGAATATCCCTTTGAAGGCAGCATGCGCCGGATCATTCAGGAAGTGAACCTCTCCATTCGACCGGGAGAATTTGTGTCGTTTGTGGGGCCGAGCGGTTGTGGCAAAACCTCCATTTTGCGCATGGTGTCGGGGCTCAATCCGGCTCCCATTGGGGAAATTCGCTATCGGGGGCAACGGATTAAAAAACCGTTGAATAACGTCGGGATTGCGTTCCAAAATCCGGTGTTGTTGCCTTGGCGGAATACGTTGAACAACGTCATGTTGCCGCTGGAAATTGTGCAGCCTTACAAAAAGGATTTCGGTGCTAAGAAGGGCGAATACATCCGGATGGCGCAGGATTTACTCTCGACTGTGCGGTTACAGGACTTTCAAAAACAATATCCCTGGCAACTATCCGGCGGTATGCGGCAACGGGCATCACTCTGTCGGGCGTTGATTCACCAGCCGGAAATTTTGCTGCTGGACGAACCCTTTGGGGCGTTGGATGCGTTTACGCGGGAAGAAATGTGGACGATGCTGCAAGCCCTGTGGATGCGGGTGAAGTGCGTCGGGATTTTGATTACGCATGATTTACGAGAAGCGGTCTTTCTCTCCGATCGCGTGTATGTCATGAGTCCCCGCCCCAGCACAATCATTTACGAGGAAGTGATTAATCTCCCGCGTCCTCGCAGTTTAGAAATGGAACTCTCGGATGAGTTCAATCATTATTTCTCGAATATCCGACGACATATTCATCACAACTAACCCTGTGCGTTCTCCAGAGGCGATCGTCCGATGTCTTCATTCAATCTCGATAAGTTTCTTAAGTCCAAGTCGGCGGGTTTTGTTCTGCCCCTAATTGCGACCATTGTCTTGTTTGTCGTGTGGGAACTGGTGGTGATTATTTTCAAAATTCCCGCCTTTAACTTACCTGCCCCCACGAACATTGCCTCCGCCATGTTCACGTTTGCGCCCCAACTTTTGGCCAACTCGTTACGTACGTTATGGACGACAATGCTGGGCTTTGTGCTGGCAGTTGTCGTCGGGGTGATTCTGGGCTTCATGATTGGCTATTCCCGCGTCGCCTATCTGACGATGTACCCGCTGTTGGTGGCGTTTAACACGATCCCTAAAGCGGCGATCGTCCCTTTACTCGCCATCTGGTTTGGTGCCAACGCCATTCCCGCTACCGTCACCGCCTTTTTGCTGGCCTTCTTCCCGATCGCCGTCAACGTTGCCCTCGGTCTGGATACCGTCGAGCCGGAGATGAAGGATGTGTTGCGATCGCTGGGTGCCTCTCAGGTGGAAACCTTCCAAAAAGTCGGCTGGCCGCATACTTTACCGTACATCTTTGCCTCACTCAAAATTGCTGCGTCGTTTGCCTTCATTGGCGCGGTGATCTCGGAGTCGGTCGCCTCCAATGCCGGGTTAGGCTACCTGATTGTGCAAGCGACTGCCGATTTTAACGTCCCCCTCGCCTTTGCCGCCTTAATCGTGCTGGCGATCATGGGAGTGTTACTCTACACCTTCTTCGTCTACGTCGAGCAACAGGTGATTTACTGGGCGCGGTAAGGTGTAGACATATCACTGATCATCCTCTCAGCTGGAGATCTGCCGGATCTCCGGCTGGTTAAGTTTGTGGTATTGCGATTTCCAGCTTTACAGTCTCGCCTTTAGGCGTTGCTGAAGGGTGGCATGAATTGCCCTCATCCCCAGCCCTTCTCCCCAGGGAGAAGGGAGCTAAAACTCTTGTTCCCTCTCCTTTTGGGAGAGGGTGAGGGTGAGGGCGGATCGGGTGGCTTCATCC
>JAIXVO010000329.1 GCA_027482985.1 Cyanobacteriota bacterium | reverse complement strand
GAAGGGAATGACCTTTACAACGAAATGATCGAATCCGGCGTAATTAATAAGGACAATCCCAGCGAATCCAAGATCGCGCTGGTGTATGGTCAGATGAACGAACCGCCTGGGGCTCGGATGCGTGTGGGGCTGTCCGCCCTGACGATGGCTGAGTACTTCCGGGATGTGAACAAGCAAGACGTGTTGTTGTTCATCGATAACATCTTCCGCTTCGTCCAAGCGGGTTCCGAAGTGTCCGCCCTGTTGGGCCGGATGCCGTCTGCTGTGGGTTATCAGCCCACCCTGGGGACGGACGTGGGTGATCTGCAAGAGCGGATTACGTCCACCAATGAAGGTTCCATTACTTCCATCCAAGCGGTTTACGTGCCTGCGGATGACTTGACTGACCCCGCTCCCGCTACCACCTTTGCCCACCTGGACGGGACCACCGTGTTGTCTCGCGGTTTGGCATCGAAAGGGATTTATCCCGCTGTGGATCCCCTGGGTTCGACTTCCACCATGCTGCAACCCAGCATCGTCGGTGAAGAGCACTATCAAACCGCGCGGGCTGTGCAATCCACGCTGCAACGTTACAAAGAATTGCAGGATATCATCGCCATTTTGGGTCTGGATGAATTGTCGGAAGACGATCGCCTGATTGTGGCACGGGCCCGGAAGATCGAACGCTTCCTGTCGCAGCCGTTCTTTGTGGCCGAAGTGTTCACGGGTTCGCCTGGGAAGTATGTCACCCTGGCTGACACCATCTCTGGCTTCAAGAAGATCCTGTCGGGCGAACTGGATGAGTACCCCGAACAAGCCTTCTACCTAGTCGGCGACATTAACGAAGCGATCGCCAAAGGCGACAAGATGAAAGCGGAAGGAAAATAAGAAGTCAGGAGCTAGGAGCCAGGAGTCAGGAGAGTTTGAGTTTCTCCTGACTCCTGACTCCTGACTTCTGACTCCTCACGCTAAAGCTATTTTTTACTCCAGAGTATTAATCTATGACTCTCACTGTGCGTGTAGTGGCTCCCGACAAAACGGTTTGGGATTCTGAAGCCGAAGAAGTGATTTTACCCAGCACGACTGGGCAATTGGGGATTTTAACCGGACACGCTCCCTTGCTGACGGCGTTAGATACGGGTGTCATGCGAGTGCGGTCTGATCGGAACTGGGTGCCCATTGCGCTGATGGGTGGGTTTGCCGAAGTCGAAAATAATGAAGTGACCATTCTGGTGAATGGGGCGGAACGGGGCGATGCGATCGATAAGGAAGCCGCGCGGGTGGCTTTTGCGGCAGCGCAAGAAGAACTCACCAAAGCCCAACAAAGTGGTTCTCGCCAGGAATTTGTGAAAGCGACTCGCTCCTTGAAGCGGGCACGGGCACGGTTCCAGGCAGCGGGTGGGATGATCTAACATCCACCATTTACAAATTCTGTTTCATCTGCGCCCAGCGATCGCTGGGCGCATTTTATTTGGCTTTTCTTAACCCCGGATGCCCGCTGACCCGGATAAATCGCCGCATAATAAATATGAGTCTTGCTTCGGGTAGATGTAAAAAACTGGAGATGGCTCAAACCCAGTGGATCACCCAGGAGGTTCCCTATGCAAGTTGAATTTCCGAATGCCATTCCCCTCACGCCTGAAGATGAAGCCCATCTGCAAAAGCTGCAAGCCTTGATTGAGAAGACCATTGCAGATGGCGTGTTAACGGCTGAAGAATACACGCTGATCCATGATGCGATCGCCGCCAACAAAAAGCTGTTGCCAGAAGAAGTTGCCCTGGTGAAAACCTTAGTTCATGACAAACTCGCAACCAGCGAACTGATCACCGATTGGTTTGAGCGCTTGTCCTAACCTGGATCATTCATCATCCGTGGCTTCGTAGGGGTATCCCTTGTGGGTGCCCTGACCACCGAGGGCACCCACAAGGGATGCCCCTCCCCTCGGAAATTCGAGCATGAAAACACCAGCCGATTCCCCCCTCAATTTTGCCGGACAAGATTTGCGCGATCGCTCCTTTCGTCGTCAATCCTTACCGGGGGCAGACTTCACCGGAGCTGATTTGCGGGGTTGTAATTTCACTGGCGCTCAGTTGATGGGAGCTAACTTTGAGCAGGCTCGATTTGGCTCCACCCGCCGTCAGCAGGGGATTTGGTTGGGCATCGCGATCGCCACCCTGCTGGTGGTCGGCCATGCCTTCAGTACGCTGGTCTCTGGCAGTTTGGGGCAAACCCCGACGGACAAAGCCTGGCATTATGTGGTGGGACTGACGGTCTGCTTAGGACTGGCGGGGGGATTGGCGAGTGGGCGATCGCGGTTGCCGACCTCCTGGCGACTCTGGAGTGACGGGCTGGCGGGAACAGTGGCGGGTGCCGTAGTCGGGTTTTTCTACGCCGGCACCTGGACAGATAAAGATCCCCGGTGGGCGATCGCGGGTGCTGTAGTAGGGGCTGGATTGACTGCCCTGTGGGGCTGGAGTCGCTCGGTGAGTAGCGCGATCGCGTTCCGCATGGCGACAACCCTAGCGGCCTATGGCTTCTCCTTTTTAATGGGAGCAACCGCGATCGCGCTGCTAAATGTGGGACGCTGGGGCGCAGGTAGTGTCCTTAGTTTGGTGTCGCTGCTGTACTTGTGGTTCACCTGGCGGGGCTGGGTGCAGGTGGGGAAACTGATTCAACAGGCACCGGGGACTTCCT
>JAIXVO010000553.1 GCA_027482985.1 Cyanobacteriota bacterium | reverse complement strand
GATTGAGGTGAGTGGCGTGGCGCAAGTGGCTGGGAAGTGGAGTGTGATTGTGAAAGAGCCTTCTGCATCCAGTAGTCGATATGTGGCGGTGGGTGAGTATTTAGAGAATGGCAAAGTGCTGGTGAAGAAAATTGTGTCGCCGCAGGGACTCGATCCAGTTGTGGTATTACAGCAAGGTGGGGTTGAGATTCGCAAATCTCTGGTTTAGGCTGAAGGGGTTCGTGTCCACTTATGGGTTTTTCGCCCGATGAGCGATCGCAAGCTATCTCCCCTTCCCACCGACCGCCGTTCGTTGAACTTTGAAGAAAGCTACCTCTGTCCTGTGTGTCGGCATGGGCAAATTTCTTCTCTGGCGCTGATGGATGCGTTTGCCTGTAGTTTTTGTCGGCATATTTTTACTGCTGATTTGCGCGATCAGTCGGTGCGAGTAGAAGATAGTTCGCAACCGATGACTTGGCGCTGGAATGGTCTGACCTGGCAAGGGCTACATCAGGTCGATCTGGATTTAACCATTGTGATCTGGCTAGTCGGAGCTGTGCTGACGGTCTTGCCGCCATCCTTAATCTGGATCTCGTCGCACACCTTCCCGCCCGTTGAAGGCAGTGATTGGTACTGGTTCCCAACCCTCTGGGTAAGTTTAGCGTTCTTGCTGCATTTCACGCTAGTCGCCTGGTTGCTGCTAGAGCATTATCAGGTGCCGTTTTATGTGACCTGCAAAGTCCGCTTGCAAATGCTATTGCGGCGACGGTAGAGGCGGTTCCGGTATGGCTGTTGGGGCAGCGGATGGGTTGCTCGTTGGCAAGGAGGGTTGCTCTGGCTCAGAATTAGCAGATTGAGATTGAGCGGGTTGAGGCTGAGCGGGTTGAGATTGAGCGGGTTCAAAGTTGGGATCTAACCGCTGGATCAAGGCGCGAATGCGGGTGATATCGGTCGGCGAGGTGTGGGGTTGTTTTTTTAACCAGGCGATCGCTTGGGCGGGAGACTGTTGCGCGGCTAACAACAATGCCCCCCAGACTTTGATCTCCAGTTTGCGAGGATTTGCCTGGAGCGCTGCTTTCACCCGATTGAATAGCCGCCCCTGATCCGCTTTGAGCAGTCCCACTGTTTCCTGACTGGCAGTTAAGGATTGGGCAAACACCATAGTCGCCCGTTCCCAGCGACCATCCAGGAGGTTCGCCAAAATTTGCTGACTGGGACTGGCCCAGGAGTTATCTGCCTGAGTTTGGGTGGCTTGGGCGTGCCATTGAATCAAATCCATTTGTGCCTGGATGGCTTCAGTCCACAGGTGGGGCGATCGCGTTTGCAGTCCTTGCAACCAGGCTAAACTGGTCGACCAAAGCCGATTTCGCGCCAGCCCTAGAGCCGTTTGATAGTGAGTCTCGTCGAGTTGCGAGTTGCTCAAAGAAATCGCTTCCAGTTGTACCGGACTGTAGAGAAAGGGTTGCGGCTTGACCTGATAAATCTCAAATTGCGGTTCCATGCCAATCGTTTGATTCACCAATAACTCCGACGGATTGCCGCCCGTGATATTTTTCCACACAGGTTGTTCCGCTGTGGGACTCGTCCACGACAACTTGACACTGAGATGGTGAGTCTTCGGGTAGTAATAGACGATTTGCCCATAGGCGATCGCTTCATTGCCCCGCGTCCGCTGCCCACTGACGTTAAACCAGAGGCCAGGAGTGGGCACAGTGCCCTCGTAGCGTTGCAATTGCGTCAACGGTAATTTGCGACTGGAGCCTTGATTGGTAGAAGTGGCATCGACTAAGGGCGCGATCGCAAACGATTCTTCTAATCCATCCAGCGGTAATTGAGTGACCAGCAGATATTGCTCCTTGGCATCTGGCGTTCTGGGTCGATCAATGGCCTGTTGATAAATTCGCAATTCCACCAGGCGATCGCACTCCGAGAAACAATTCGCGGCTGTTTGCTGCACCGGCATCAGCCACTCCGTCACCGTCTGTTTGCCATCCAGTACACTCTGATGCTTGCCCAGGTTCATCAGTTCTCCCGCTTGCTGTCCCTGGTGACGCAGTTCTGCCCGGATGTCTGTCAGAGTTTGGGTGGCGGTTTCAGCCGTAGCGTGACGCTGCCAACCCGGAAGCCATTGGGTCAGGCTAGGCAATGCTTGCGGCTTGACAATGAGTTGCCACCCCACCCAGCCCAATCCCACGATCCCGGTGCCAGTACCCAGGAGGAGGGCGATCGCGCCTGCAATCTGCCATCCTTGCCGGGGCAATCGCCTGCTGGGGGCGGGGCGCATCTGCGGTGATGGCACTGACCGCTGCCGAGTGGCATCTAGTCGCGGTTTAGGGCGCAACAATGAGGGCCGCGATCGATGGGGTGGACGGTGCGGGGAATACGTTCCCATACCAAAACAGTTCCGTGACGAATTTCATGCGCCTTACTGTAACGGCAATTGGGCGAAATGGTTCAGGAATTACAGAAAGTTATGGAAGGCAGGAGTTGTTCCGTCCTCCTGCCTCCTCTCAACTCAACCGCTCTATCTCCCGCTGCAAATATTGTCCCCATTGAGCGGCAAGAGGCGGTTCGGTGAAGGGGATGATGATGGGGGTGGGGCGATCGCTTCCGGTTAATACGAGTTCTGCCCGACCTTTGCTGGGGGGATCGTCGAAGGTCACGGGTTTACCTTTCACCTGCAAACTGACAGACGACAGAGTTTTGAGGGAGGCGGTTTCCAGGTTAATCGGCCCCTGGCGGGTGGGGATGCCCCAAGTGATCTGGTCGTCTTTTTGACCGAGTACGGCGTAAATGTCGTATTTCGCGCGATCGAAATCCGCCGCCCAGCGCTGATAGGCTTCCACTTTCTGAAACTCCCGCCAGCCAGTCCACGCCAGCCAGAAAAATAATCCCAGTAACGGCAACCAGATTAACCCGCGTTCCATACGTTTTCCCATGCTTCAAGAGTCACCATAAGCTGATTTGTGGCGGAAGGCTAGAGGGTATTAAGGAGGAGGGCTTTATGATTGGGAGTAGGTTCGGTGGAAAAATGGTTGGTCGTTACAAGTTAACAACTCAAGATGGTTGACACAACTCCTCAAAGCAAGCTGCTCCCGCCTTTAGAGAATGGCGATCGCTTGAACTGCTATGAGTTTGAGCGGCGCTATAATGCCATGCCTCATCTGAAAAAAGCTGAATTGATCGAAGGAGTGGTTTATATGGCGGCGGCTTTACGCTTTAGAGGTCATGGGCAACCGCACGGCAACATTATGGGTTGGTTGTGGACTTATAAAATTGCAACTCTGGGCGTTGAGTTGGGGGATAACCCAACCGTTCGTTTGGATCTAGACAATGAACCACAACCCGACGCAGTACTGCTGATTGAGGCGCAGTATGGGGGGCAGGCGCGGCTCAGCGAGGATGATTATATTGAAGGCGCACCGGAATTGGTAGCAGAGATTGCAGCCAGTAGTGCGGCGATCGACCTGGGGGATAAAAAACGGGCGTATCGTCGCAATGGCGTTCAGGAGTACATGGTCTGGCAAGTGTTTGAGCAAAAACTCGATTGGTTTTTGTTGCAGGAAGGGGAGTATGTGCCGTTGCCTATAGACCAAGATGGGGTGATTCGCAGTCAGGTGTTTCCCGGCTTGTGGCTGGCGGTAGAAGATTTATTGGCAGGGAATATGACACGCGTGCTGACGGTGTTGCAAGCAGGATTGGCTTCACCGGAGCATATGACATTTGTGGCGCAGCAATCAAATCTACAGCATTGAACAGGCGCTTAAATCAGCGTATCGTGCAAGCCTGTGGCAAGAACCCCTTCTGTACAAGGGCGATCGCGATTTTCTAGAGTAAAAACTGTTCACGGACAGACCCATGCAACAAATCACATTGCCAAAGCCCGATCGCCCTCGGTCAAACCTACTCCTGTAACCAGCTCAAGAGTTGGCCGACCGTAAGCGTGAAAGCGGTGGCGAACGGGGG
>JAIXVO010000817.1 GCA_027482985.1 Cyanobacteriota bacterium | reverse complement strand
GTGCTAGCCGCCTACGAAAAAGCCCGCCTGTGGTCGATCGAAAACCCGGCAGAGCTAGAAGCCACCCTGGCCACGGCGGCTGGTCTCGAGAAGAATGTCGCCGCTAAGCAGCTTGAGCGCACCGACCTGTCCAATAGCGTGATCGGCACCGTCCACAAAGACACCATCATCGCCTCCGGAGATGTGCTGAAGAAGAGCGGCGTAGTGCCCTCTGACACCGACGTGAGTGCGGTAGCCAACTCCCTGGTGGATCCACAGTTTATTGAGAAGGTGGCGGCGCGGTAGGGGGCAAAGGGGTCTTTAGGAGCCATAAACTCCCTCGGGCAGACACGTGGGTTTGCCCCTACCCCTGTCCTGCAAAAATCCAAAATCGCAAATCCAAAATTCCCTCAGGCAGACACGTGGGTCCGTCCCTACCCATCTCCCCCCCTTACCCCCTACCCCTATGATCGCCCCCGCTTCCCAAACCCCAGTCTCTACGGCTCCTCCCTTTTGGCAGCGCTGGTTCTCTGGCAACGGCTGGATTTCTCTGGCCTCAGTGGCGACGGTACTAGGGCTATGGTGGGTGGCGAGCCATGCAGGCTGGGTGAGCGCTTTATTTTTGCCGACCCCGGAGGCGGTGATTAAGGCCTTTGCAGACATTGTGGTGAATGGCTACAAGGGTGTGCCGCTGCTCTTTCACATTTGGGAGAGTCTGTACCGGCTGGGGGTGGCGCTGGTTTTGGCAGTGGTGATTGCCGTCCCCCTAGGGATGGCCTGCGGGGCCTTCGACAAACTGCGGGCGGTGGTTGAACCGCTAATTGAGTTCTACCGCCCACTGCCGCCCTTGGCCTACTACACCCTATTGGTGATCTGGCTGGGCATTGAGAATGCGTCGAAGATTGCCCTGCTGTTTTTGGCGGCCTTTGCGCCGCTGTTTTTGGCAGCGGTGGCGGGGGTACAGCGGGTGCCGCGCGATCGCATTCTCGGCTCTCAATCCCTCGGGGCCAACCGCTGGCAAATCTTTCGCTACGTCATCTTCCCCTCGGTGCTGCCGGATCTATTCATCGGGCTGCGCACGGCGATCGGTTTTGCCTACACCACCCTGGTCGCCGCCGAAATGGTGGCCGCTGTTTCCGGCATTGGCTGGATGGTGCTGGATGCCAGCAAGTTCCTCCGCAGCGACGTGATTTTCGTCGGCATCTTCATCATGGGCGGCATTGCTGTGGCGCTGGACTGGCTACTGCGGTGGGTGATGCGATCGCACCTGACCTGGGTAGGGAGAGAGTAGGGAGTGGGGGGGTGGATGAGTGGGTGGGCTGCTTAATCCAAGTCCCCTGCCCTCACCCATCTATCCCCTACTCATTCATTCAAACATTCAAAAAAGGACACACGCTATGTCTCTCAAACGACGTCATTTTCTTTACGCATTGGCCGGTGTTAGTCTGCCGCTGATTGCGGCGAGTTGCGCTGGTACCACCACTACCACTGCTCCGGCTGATCAGGCGGCGGCCCCGGCGAGCGCTGGGAGTAGCTCCGGCGGTGCGGCCCCAGCGACGATCCGCATTGGCTACCAAGTGATTCCCAATGCTGAGCTGTTGGCCAAGGCGCTGGGCCTGACCGAAAAAGCATTCCCAAATAGCAAGGTTCAGTTTTCCAGCTTTGACTCGGGGCGCGATGTCAATACGGCCTTTGCCGCTAACGGCCTCGATTTTGGTTTGGCGGGTTCGGTGCCAGTGGCCGTGGGCATTTCCCAGGGGTTGCCCTACGAGGTGTTTTTCATTCACGACATCATTGGCGACGCTGAGGCGTTGGTGGTGCGCGATGGCATTACCACGACTAAGGATTTGGTGGGCAAAAAGGTGGCGGTGCCCTTTGGCTCGACCACCCACTTCAGTCTGCTGGCGTTGCTCCAGCAAGATGGGGTTGACCCGACCAGCCTTACCCTACTCGACTTGCAGCCCCAAGACCTGGTGGCCGCCTGGCAGCGGGGCGACATTGACGCCGCCTACATTTGGGAGCCCCACCTGACCCGACTGGTGGGCGACGGCGGCACGGTGATCATCACCTCCGCTGATTTGGCCGATCGCGGTGTGCTCACCGCCGATGTGGGGCTGGTGAGCACAGACTTTGCCAACAACCACACCGATGCCCTGCGCCAGTACATTGCTGTGCTAGACGAAGCGGTGGAGTTTTACCGTGCCAAACCTGAAGAGGCGGCTGACGCCTTGGCCAAAGAGCTGGGGCTGACGCCGGAAGAGGCTTTGGCCAGTTCTAAGGGCATTATCTGGCTCACCTCCGCAGAGCAGGCCGATCCGAAGTTCCTTGGCACACCTGACAAGCCCGGTGCCTTTGCCCAGGTGCTAAAAGATTCTGCCGACTTTTTGGTGGAGCAAAAGGCGATCGATAAAGCGGCTGACCTGGCTACCTTCCAGAAACACCTCCGCAACGATACGCTCAAATCCTGAGGAACCCAATCATGTCGTTTTCTAGCCGCAGCGCCTCCAACCGCACCACCAGTCCACTCACGGCCCCAGGAACTACCTCCTCAGAGGAAGTAGTCGTTGCCCTGCGGGATATTGCCCTGCGCTTTGGCCAGGGTGCCCAGAGCGTAGAGGCCCTATGGGGCATTAACCTCGACCTCACCGCCGGAGATTTTGTCTGTGTGCTGGGGTCTTCGGGCTGCGGCAAAACCACCCTACTGCGGGTGTTGGCGGGCTACCAAGCTCCCACTTCAGGGGCAGTTTACATCGACGGTAAGGTTCACAATGCCCCCAATGCTGAGGTCGGGGTCGTGTTTCAGCGGCCCAACCTGCTGCCCTGGCTCTCCATTGCCGACAATGTAGGCTTTGGCCCCAAAATGCAGGGCGAGCCCGACCTCGCCCGCAAGCAGCGGGTCTCTCATTACCTGGATATGGTAGGGCTCACCGACGCCCGTCAGCGCTTGCCCCACCAGCTCTCGGGGGGTATGCAGCAACGGGCTGCGATCGCCCGCACCCTGGCCGCCAACCCCCGCGTTGTGCTAATGGATGAACCCTTCGGTGCCCTCGATGCCCTCACCCGTGAATCGATGCAGCTGCACCTGCGCCAAATTTGGCAGCAAACCCAAAAAACCATCTTCTTCATCACCCACGATGTCGAAGAAGCTCTGATTCTCTCGACCCGGGTTGTGGTCATGCACGCTCAACCCGGCCGCATCGTCGAGCAAATTCCTAACCCTTTCCGCGACGTGCTCGACCATATGAGCATCACTGAATTGCGCACCATGCCAGAGTTCATTCGTCTGCGGCAGCAGATGGTGTCGGCGATTCATTCGGTAGGGAGTGGGTGAGGACAGAAGTGTTGAATTATGAGTTTTGAGTTTCTGATTTAAGGCGTGAATTCAAAACTCAT
>JAIXVO010000310.1 GCA_027482985.1 Cyanobacteriota bacterium | reverse complement strand
GGTGACCCCACTCGGGTGCTGGCGGTACCCGTCGATGCCTTTGATCACCTCCTAGACCAAGACCCTGACTTTGCCCGCCGGGTGATTGCCCTAGAGAGCCAGCGCCTGCAACAGATTGCCAGGCCCGGTGAATATGGGAGCCAGAGGGATAATGCCGATCAACCAGAGCATTCCTGATTCTCCGTATTTGCGTAAGCATTTAGAGGCCGTCGATTGTATTTCAAATGTATTTCAAAAAAATTATCGCAGCGATCGCCCGTGACCTGGCTTAAGGTACAGGCTGGCAGCACCTGTCATGGCCGCCGCGATCATCAGGTAGTAGGCAGGGGCCAGTTTGTTCCCCGTGAAGCTGATCAGCCAGGTGGCGATCAGCGGCGTGGTGCCGCCCATCAACGCAACGCACAGGTTATAGCCAATTGCCATGCCGCTATAGCGCGTGTGGGTCGGAAACAGTTCTACCAAGGCTGCCGCCATCGAGCCTGCGAAGAAACTCTGGCAGATGGCAAAAATAAGGCTGGCCAGCACCGCGCTCGTGAAGGTGCCCTGGGTCATCAGCACAAAGGTAGGGTAGGCAAACAGGAAGAATGTCAGCGCTGACAGCAGCAGCATCGGGCGACGACCGACCCGATCGGAAAGCATAGCGCTCAAGGGAGTAAGAATCAGCAGCAGGATGAGGCCGATCGTGTTGGCCTCCAGCGCCTGCTGTTGGGGCAGGGCTGGCCGGTTAATTTGAGACAGCCAGGTGGGCAGCCAAACAAACGGCAGGTACAGGCCAACCGTGGCGACCGACGTTAATCCAAACGTCAGGGCGATCGCCTTCCAATCATTCACTAGTGCAGTTGCAATGGGATTGGTAACGAGTCCACCCTGCTGTTTCTCGGTGACGAAGTTAGGGCTTTCTGACACCCCCCGCCGCAACCATAGCCCTACAATTCCTAACAGGCTCCCGCCAAGGAACGGTAAACGCCAGCCCCAGGTTTCGACCTGCGCCGCAGGCAACAGCCCAATCACCAGGGCCGCAACCCCCGATGCTAGGAGAGAACCGATAAAAACGCTGAATGCGCTCCAACTGCCAATAAAAGCGCGACGATTTGGTGGCGCATGTTCCGCCAGAAACGACATGGAGCCGATGAATTCACCGCCCACGCTGAGGCCCTGGAACAGACGAGCGAGCGTCAGCAGAATGGGCGCGGCAAGGCCAATCGAAGCGTGATTGGGCAGAAGTCCTAGCAGGGTGGTGGAAATGGCCATCAGCAACACAGACAGTTCCAGCGCCCGTTTGCGCCCGGTGCGATCGCCCACATAACCAAACAGAAACCCGCCCAAGGGACGAATCATGAAGCCGAGAGCGAAGACCCCAAACGTTTGCAGCAGCGCGGCCAGATGGTCTTCGGGGGGAAACATCTGGCGGGCAATGGTGGGGGCAAAGTAGCCAAATAAACCAAAATCGTACCATTCCAGCACATTGCCGACCGCTCCAGCAACAACGGTTCTGGTCAAGTTCACGCGGTTAGGGGCCGTTAGCCCGTCGTTTTGACGCAGGGGTGGAGTGGGTTTCATGGTGACTGTATTAAAATTCTGATTGGGCGATCGCGGCTGATACCAAATCTGAGTCACACAACCCCGATTCGAAACCGATGCCTCGTAGGGAGCATTGCAGTGCAATGCCTCTACAAACCAGGGGTATGCAGATAGGATTTGGTATGACATGTTATTACCCGATCGGATAATACAAGCAAAGATCCAGAATTAAAAACCGCAGTCGATCATCATCTTGTTGGCATTTTTTGCGACGATGATTTTATTGGATGCGGGAGTTTCCAACGTCCAACGTTTGCTGACATGCACCTATGGGAGCAACACCAATGGTTAAGTGCTTTGATCATGTGACAGTGGTTGTACGCGACGCCGAAGCTGCGAAACGCTTTTTCGGCCTGCTTGGCTTCAAGGAAGACAAATACACAGTCATCTCTGGAGAAGTCTTCTCGAACTACATGGGAGTGCCCGACATCACCGCCGAGCACGTGACGCTGGTGCTGGCAGGGGCAGAGCCACGCTGTGAGGTTCAACTGCTGGTGTACCAATCACCAGCGCCAGTGGCCAACCCCTTGATCGAGGACCTGCATGCAATCGGCTTCAACCACATCTGCTTCGCCGTGGAGAACCTGGAGAGCGAGCTCATGCGGCTGCGAGCGGCTGGATTCGAGACACGCACTGAGGTGCTGGATTTCCACGAGCGGAAGCTGGTGTTTCTCCGAGGTCCAGAAGGGATTACGGTGGAACTCGCAGAGCATGAAGTCAGCCGCGATTAGTGTGTCAGGGCAATCTGGTCGGCCAGCCTCAGATCCTTGCCCGTTAGTTCAAGATTTCTCACCCAATCCTCAGCTAGCCCTTAGGGAAAGGTAAGACAATTCTAGGGGAAACGCGCCATTATCCTAGAAGTCGTTAAGAGGGTGTTTGAAAAGCCAGGGAGTATCTCACGTTATACCTAGGTCGTAGGCTAATATCCTCCAACTTCAGGGTTTTTCGGCCTCTTGGCGGCCAGTTATACCTGGCATAGCCCTTTTCAAACACCCTCTAACCAGGGTCGACCCTCAGCCCCTAGCGATCGCCCCTCGGGCTCAGCCCGCCCGCCCCAACCGTTACCCTCCCAACCCCTATGACCGCCCATTCCCTCACCACTGAACCCGCCCTCCAACCACTGGATCAGTACAACCAAACCCTGCAATCCCACGTGCACCCCCTCGACTGGGTCAACCCCGCCCCGGCTCCCCGCTACGACCTGGTGGTGCTGGGGGCCGGTACCGCTGGGCTAGTGGTGGCGGCGGGAGCGGCGGGGCTGGGGTTGGGGCTCAAGGTAGCCCTGGTCGAGAAAAGTCTGATGGGGGGGGATTGTTTAAATGTGGGCTGTGTCCCCTCTAAGTGCGTTATTCGTTCATCGCGGGTCGTGGCGGATATGCGCGCCGCCGCTCCCTTTGGCATTCAGCCGCCGGAGCACATCGAGGTTGACTTTGCCGCCGTGATGCAGCGCATGCGCCAGATTAGGGCGGGCATTAGCCACCACGACTCGGTTAAGCGCTTTAGCGATCTGGGCATTGATGTGTTTTTGGGCCAGGCCCAGTTTGTGGACGGGGAGACCATCAGCGTGGGCGATGGCCCGTTGGGGCAAACCCTGCGGTTCAAAAAAGCCGTCATTGCCACCGGGGCCAGGGCCCACCGCCCCCCGGTGCCAGGGCTAACCGAAGCCGGGTTTTTAACCAATGAAACGGTGTTTTCCCTTACCGAGCTGCCACGGCGGCTGGCGGTACTGGGTGGTGGCCCCATCGGCTGTGAACTGGCCCAGGCCTTTCATCGGTTGGGTAGCGAGGTGACCCTGCTCCACAACCACGGCCATTTGCTCAACCGCGAAGATGCCGATGCCGCCGAGATTGTGCAGCAGCAGTTTCTCAGTGAAACGCTGAACCTGGCCCTAGATGTCGAGCTAGAAAAGGTAGAGACCACCGCCGAGGGCAAAGTGCTCCACTATCGTCGCCGTGGATCGGCGGCGGCCCCCCAAACGGTGGTCGTGGATGAAATTTTGGTCGGGGCCGGGCGGGTACCCAACGTCGATGGCCTCAATCTAGAGGCGGCGGGGGTAACCTACGACAGCCGTAAGGGGGTCGTGGTCAACGACCACCTCCAAACCACTAACCCCCGCATTTTTGCCGCTGGCGATATCTGCATGGACTGGAAATTTACCCATGCCGCCGATGCCGCCGCTCGGATTGTGATTAAAAACGCCCTGTTTGCTCCCTTTGGCCTAGGCCGTAGCAAGCTCAGCAGCCTGGTCATGCCCTGGGTCACCTATACCGACCCCGAAATTGCCCACGTGGGGCTGTATGTCCATGAAGCCCAAAAGCAGGGGATGGCGGTTGACACCATCACGATTCCGTTTTCGACCGTGGATCGGGCGCTGGCGGATGGGGAGACCGACGGGTTTGTGAAAATTCTGCACCCAAAGGGCTCCGACAAAATTTTGGGTGCCACCATCGTGGCCCGCCACGCCGGGGAAATGATTAGCGAGATTACCCTGGCCATGGTGACGAAGCAGCGGTTGAGCGCCCTGAGTGGGGTGATT
>JAIXVO010000193.1 GCA_027482985.1 Cyanobacteriota bacterium | reverse complement strand
TCCCAAACCCCTTCTTACAATTAATTAGACTTACCTACTTAGAGCTACCTGACATCAGTGGAGATCAGATCTAGAACATCACAATTATGGATACTGACGGTCATATCGGGTCTACAGAGCCCGTCTTGTTTTTGGGATATACTATTACGTTCTATCGTGAAAGCAATAGCACCATTAATCCAGTCATAGATAGTTTTTGCCTCCAATATATACTCGGCTACGGCGACATCTAAACTATATTCACCAGGAGCTATTTGAAGTCTAAATCGAAACCGGCAGATGAATGGGATTTCTGGTGGGTGCGGAGTCAAGGAGGTGGACATTTTTTTGAGGTTAGTGCCAATGATGACTTGCCCTAGGCGATCCTTGAGATGAAAACCTACATTCAGGGGTGATAACTGCTCAGCATGAGCGGCCAACTTGATAGATATTATCAGCTCCTCATCAATTAGGAACGTAGATTTTGGCCGTCCATTTGCATCTGTAATGCAGACCCCTTCGATCAGGCCAATAGAGGTTCCAAAGCGATTCTTATCTGGAAAATGAGTTATGAATAGTAATGTTACAGGAGTATTGCTTTCAGCGTTGACGCTAATATTTTCTACAATGATCGGGTTCGTTGCACCGGCAGATTGTGATCCCACTTTTTTGGCTTCGACACCATAGCTCATGTAGTTCGACTCAAAATATCTTTCAACAGCTGCGGAAGTATCGCCTAGATAAATCATCTTACCCTGGTTTAAAACGATCGCTCGGTGACACAGGTTAAGCACAGTTTGGGTGTCATGACTAACAAACAAGATGGTTGCGCCGTTCTCTTGCAGAGATTTAATACGGGCAAAGCACTTTTGCTGAAAGAAGATATCGCCTACGGCTAGGGCCTCATCAACGATCAAAATTTCTGGTTCCCAAACTACTGCTGCTGCAAAGGCTAGTCTCACAAACATACCACTGGAGTAGGTATGTACTGGCTGGTCAACAAAATCACCGATCTCAGCGAACTCAAGGATTTCATCTAGCTTTCCTTGAATCTCTTGATTGCTGAATCCTAATATCCGTCCATTGATGATGACATTTTGCCGACCCGTAAAATCTGGGTTAAAACCACTTCCTAATTCTAGTAAAGCCGAAATCCTACCTCTGACATCTATCCTGCCAGATGTCGGGCTGAGGGTTTGGGTAATCAGCTGTAAAAGCGTACTTTTACCTGATCCATTTTGACCAAGAACTCCCAAGGACTCGCCACGCTTGACCTGAAAACTAATATTATCTAAAGCCCAAAATTCTTGTCCATTAGATAGATTGGGAGTAACTAGTTCTTTTAGGCGTTCAATGGGGTGATTATAACGTCGATAGCATTTAGAGACGTTTTGAATATCAATGGCAATATCTGATGGCATAGATAACTAATGGTGCCGTCTACTTTGAAGTATTTTCTGGCTTTCAGATTGAGTTTCAGGCATGGAAACTAATATCTAATCAGGTAGCCTAAATTAATGATCACTTAACTCTTAAGTTGGTAAATCTTTTGGGAGCTGAAAACTAGGTTGAATTAAGTCAATCTATATAGGGTAACCCTGCATAAATTGTGAAAATCCCTAGGGTATGTATCTCTCCCACACAAGCAGGATATCCGTCCCAATCTTTGAAAAATAGCTTCGATTACTATGTAGTAAACTTTATAAGCATGGGAATACCAAAAGTTACTCTGTGTTAAGCCGTTTAGTCGCCATAGCTCTGAAAACCACGATATATAAAGGTCTCATTGCAAAGTTTAGTCGATCTGATGCATCTTAATGCGTCAGAGTAGAACCAATTAACCTTAGCTGTCCTAGCCTCTTCACCGAGTCGGTGGGTGGAGGGCTCCTTAGGCACGGCCAAAATGTCTGAGGTGCCGGGTTAGAATACCCTGGCGGGGGCTAAACAGCAAGGCCAGCAGAAACCCCGCAAATACCGTCAGCCCGATTGCAGGGCCCGAGGGGATATCTAGATAGTAGCTGCTGTACATGCCGACCACCCCAAACAATACGCCTAGCGCAGCCCCCAACAGCATCATCCAGTGGAGTTCTTTGACCAGCAGGTAGGCGGTGGCGGCGGGGCCGACCATGAGGGCCACGACCAAAATCACGCCCACGGTTTTTATGCCCGCGATGATGGCCAGGGTAATGGCGGCCATCAGCCCCAGGTTGATGGCGTTAAC
This sequence comes from Cyanobacteriota bacterium, assembly GCA_027482985.1. Lineage (GTDB taxonomy): Bacteria > Cyanobacteriota > Cyanobacteriia > Leptolyngbyales > Leptolyngbyaceae > JSC-12. Next base: position 800 of record JAIXVO010000193.1, on the reverse strand, counting down.
GGGTAGGCCCAGAGCCTCGGCCCCGAGGGGGTCAAAGGTAAAGAACAGGAGTTCTTTGTAAAACAGCTTGACCCCCGCCAGCACCAGGAGCGCAATCAGGGCAATTTGCCAGACGTCGGTGATGTTGATGCTGAGAATGTCGCCAAACAGCAGTTGCTCTAGGGAGATGCGGCTGCGAAACACCGTCAGCAGGGTGATGCCCAGGGAGAAAAAGGTGGAGAAGGTAATGGCCATGGCGGTATCGACCTTGATGCGCGACTGGGTTCGAATCCAGGCGATCGCGGCAGTGCTGAGCAGGCCCATGGCAAAGGCTCCCAGCAGCAGGGGCAGGTGGAAGAAGCTGGCGATCGCCAACCCCGGTAGCACCCCATGGGCCACTACATCCCCCAGCATTGCCATGCGCTGCACGATCAGATAGGTACCGACGACGGGGCAAAGAATGCCCACCAGCAGGCTAGCCAGCAGCGCCTGGCGCATAAAGTCGTAGCTGAGCGGGTCGAGCAACCAGTTCATTAGGCGTTCTCAGGAGTTCTCAGGGTTGGGGGGCAGGGTGACCCCATCGATGGTGTCGGGTTCACCATCGGCTTCTGCGGCGAGGGCTCGCTGGCTTTTCATGGCCTGGCGGCGATCGAGCAGCACCTGGGTAATGCCCGTCGCTAGCAGGGTAGCAACCACGCCATCGTCAACCCAGCCGACGACAGGAATCAGGTCGGGGGAAAAGTCGAGGGGGCTAACCAGGTATAGCAGCGAGGCCCCCATGACTACCCAGCGGTAGCGGGGGTGCTTCAGTAGACCATTGT
>JAIXVO010000032.1 GCA_027482985.1 Cyanobacteriota bacterium | reverse complement strand
CGCGTCGCAAACTTAAAGCCCAAGTCTTTCAGCAAGTCGGCCATCTGCGCGGTGCGAGCCGTCCCGTGATTGGTGAAGGCCCAGGAAATCATCTTGGTCAACTCTTTTTTGTTGATGACCTGATTCCGAAACACTGGTTGATTGTTGTTCTGCTCTGCCATGGTTGATCCCCGCTCCCAATAACTGCAATTTCCGAAAGTTGACGTGAGCTGATGGGCGATCGCTTGAGTAGTGCGATCGCCAACTGCTTACCCCACGTCAGCCTGCCAGGGCGTCTTGAACTGTCTTGTTGTAAATAATTCGACCTGGAGTGGTGCGAATATATTGGGAAATCAAATTCCCCTCTGCATCCAGCCGCACCCTGCGAGATTTGTAGACCCGAGTCACGATGCCATCCACCGAAGTTTCCTCGTGTTGGACTTCGTTATCCGCCACTTCCCCTTCAACCTGCCCATCAAACCGCACCCAGACGTAAGCATGCAGATCCACCTGCTGCTGGTCATAGGCTGTAATCGCATCTTCCAGGCTGGCAAAGTAGCTGCCCACCCCTTTGTGTGCGTCGGGATTTTCAGCGGTCAGGTAATAACAACCCAACACCATGTCTTGGCTAGGCGTAATAATCGGGCGACCAGTAGCGGGCGACAAAATGTTATTCGAGGCCAGCATCAGCAGTCGGGCTTCCGCCTGCGCTTCGATCGATAACGGCACGTGAACCGCCATTTGGTCTCCGTCAAAGTCAGCGTTAAAGGCGGGACAGACTAAGGGATGCAACTGAATCGCCCGACCTTCTACTAGAATCGGTTCAAATGCTTGAATCCCTAAGCGGTGCAGCGTCGGGGCGCGGTTCAGCATGACCGGATGCCCTTCAATCACTTCCTCCAACACATCCCAGACCACGGGATCATTCCGTTGAATCAACTTCTTCGCGGCTTTAATGTTGTTCACCAAGCCTTGCCGAATCAGGCGGTGAATCACGAACGGTTGAAATAGCTCGATCGCCATTTCACGCGGCAACCCGCACTGGTGAATCTTGAGCTTGGGACCGACCACAATCACCGATCGTCCGGAGTAGTCTACCCGCTTACCCAGCAAGTTTTGGCGGAAGCGACCCTGCTTCCCTTCAATAATGTCAGACAGAGATTTCAGGGGGCGATTGTTGGCCCCGACCACCGTCCGACCGCGCCGACCGTTGTCAATCAGAGCATCCACCGCTTCCTGCAACATCCGTTTTTCGTTGCGGACGATGATTTCCGGCGCAAGAATTTCCTGCAACCGAGCCAGACGGTTATTCCGGTTGATGACACGACGATACAAGTCGTTTAAGTCAGAAGTGGCGAACCGTCCCCCATCCAACTGCACCATCGGGCGCAAATCCGGCGGGATCACGGGAATCACATTCAGCACCATCCAGTCGGGCTTGGAGCCAGTCGCGATAAAGTTATCAATCACCCGCAGGCGTTTGATCAGCTTGGCGCGCTTCTGCCCTTTGGACGTAGAAATTTCTTCCCGCAGTTTTTCGGCTTCTTCTTCCAGCTTGATGTCTTGCAGCAGTTGTTGCAGCGCTTCCGCCCCAATCCCAACTTCCACCCCCGTCAACTGAGAATCTTCGCTATACAACTGATCCTCAATTTCAATCCACTGATCTTCCGTCAGCAGTTGCTTGTAGGCCAGGTTCTCAGCGTTACCGGGATTCAACACCACGTAGGCATTGAAGTAAACAATTTGTTCCGCATCTCGCAACGGCATATCCAGCAGAATCGCCATGTAGCTGGGAATCCCCTTGAGATACCAAACGTGAGCTACGGGAGCCGCCAGTTTGATATAGCCCATGCGATGCCGCCGCACGCGAGATTCCGTGACTTCTACACCACAGCGCTCACAGACAATGCCGCGGTGCCGCACCCGTTTGTACTTGCCACAATGACATTCCCAATCCTTCGCTGGACCAAAAATCCGCTCACAAAACAACCCATCCATTTCCGGCTTCAACGTCCGGTAATTGATGGTTTCTGGCTTCGTGACTTCACCCACAGCCTGACCATTGGGGAGCGTCCGTTCGCCCCATTGCCGAATCCGCTCTGGGGATGCCAGACCGATCTTCACATAGTCAAAACGCTGCTCTAGCTTTGGCATCGGTTGTGTTCCTTATCAAATTATGAAGAGTGGGGGAGAGTGTGGGAGGAGCCGTTACACACAAGCAGGCTCCGCCGCCGCAGAATTAGTCGTCACTATCGTCCATTTCATCGCGGGAAATGGATTCATAGGTGGGTCGAGAAGGTGCCCGCCGCGTGTTGACATCCGCCATCAAATCGACTTCGGTATCGCGGCTGGTGCCATCTTCGCGGGTGTCTAACTTATGTACGGCGACATCCAGACAGAGGGATTGCAGCTCGCGCATCAACACCTTGAACGACTCCGGTGTCCCAGGACGCGGAATCGCTTTGCCTTTGACGATCGCGTTCAGCGCTTCGTTCCGACCCTGCATATCGTCCGATTTGACAGTCAACAACTCTTGCAGAATGTAAGCAGCACCGAAGGCTTCCAGCGCCCACACTTCCATTTCTCCGAACCGCTGTCCACCTTGCTGCGCTTTACCACCCAGGGGTTGCTGCGTCACCAACGAGTACGGGCCAGTCGAACGGGCGTGAATCTTGTCATCCACCAAGTGCACCAGCTTCAGCATGTAAGCGATGCCGATGGTGACGGCGCGATCGAAGGGTTCTCCCGTCCGCCCATCAAACACCTGAATCTTGCCGGGATCATTCGGGTTGAAGACCCACTTCGCTCCCCGCGCATCACTGGCCTCTTGTAACTTGGCATGAACCGTTTCCCGCGACTTCTCTTCCCCGTGCATTTCATCAAAGGGAATGACTTTGAAGCGGGCATTCAGATTCTCGGCTGCCCAGCCTAAGAGACATTCGTAGACTTGCCCCACGTTCATCCGGGAGGGCACCCCTAATGGGTTGAGCACGATATCGACGGGGCTACCATCTGGCAAGTAAGGCATATCTTCCAGCGGCAAAATTCGGGAAATAATCCCCTTATTGCCGTGGCGACCCGCCATCTTGTCTCCCACCTGGATTTTCCGTTTTTGGGCGACATAGACCCGCACGACCATGTTCGCGCCAGGCGGCAGTTCGTCCCCTTGCTCTCGGGTAAAGACGCGGACATCCACGACCCGACCCTTTTCCCCGTTAGGTACGCGAAGGGAGTTATCCCGCACATCCCGCGCTTTCTCGCCGAAAATCGCCCGCAACAGTTTTTCTTCCGGCGGTTGGTCGGATTCCCCTTTCGGTGTCACCTTACCTACCAGAATGTCGCTCTGTTCCACCCAAGCCCCAATCCGAATAATGCCCGTTTCATCCAGCTGACGCAGGGCATCTTCCCCGACGTTCGGAATTTCACGGGTGATTTCTTCCGGACCAAGTTTGGTTTGACGTGCTTCGATCTCATACTTCTCAATGTGAATCGAGGTGTAAACGTCGTCATACACCAGCCGCTCACTGATCAGGATGGCATCCTCGTAGTTGTAGCCTTCCCAGGGCATATAAGCGACCACGATGTTTTGACCCAGCGCCAGTTCACCTTCCTGAGTCGCCGAACCATCCGCCAGAACCTGACCTGCCGCGACGCGATCGCCAATAAACACAATCGGGCGTTGGTTTAAGCAAGTATCCTGGTTCGATCGCTGATACTTCTGCACTTGATAGACGTGATCCCGACCATTGTCATCCCGGACGCGCACTTCATCGGCAGAGACGAACACCACTTCGCCATCCGTCCGACTCAGAATCACCATCCCGGAATCTCGCGCCGCTTGTGCTTCCAATCCCGTCCCGACGAGGGGACGTTCGGGGCGCAGTAAAGGCACCGCCTGCCGTTGCATGTTGGAACCCATCAAGGCGCGGTTGGCATCATCATGTTCCAGGAACGGAATCAGTGAAGTTGCCACAGAAATGATTTGCACCGGAGAAACGGCAACATAGTCCACTTCATCCGGAGTCGTGGTCGTGAAATCCTGACGATACCGGACGGGCACCTGTTCACCTTGAATCTTGCCCTCTTCATCCATGGGGATGTCTCCCGGCGCGACCCGCAGATCGTCCTCTTCATCCGCCGTCATGTAGTTGGGCACTTGATCCTTCAAAACCCGCCCTTCTTCAACTTTATAGAAGGGAGTTTCGATGAAGCCGTAGGCATTCACCCGCGCATGGGTCGCCAAGGAACCGATCAAGCCTGCGTTTGGACCTTCTGGCGTTTCAATGGGGCAGATTCGACCGTAGTGAGAGGGGTGAATATCCCGCACCGCGAACCCTGCCCGTTCCCGCGTCAGACCACCGGGACCGAGGGCACTGAGCCGCCGCTTGTGGGTCAATTCCGCTAATGGATTGGTTTGATCCATGAACTGCGACAGTTGAGACGAGCCAAAGAACTCTTTAATTGCCGCCACTAGAGGTTTCGGGTTGACCAGGGAGGCCGGAGTCAGGGAATCTGCATCGGAGACGGTCATTCTTTCCCGAATGATTCGCTCCAGACGGTTCAGACCCACACGCACCTGGTTTTGCAGCAACTCGCCCACCGATCGCACGCGGCGATTCCCCAAGTGGTCAATATCATCGATCGAGCCGATGTCAAACTCCAAGTTGATCAAATAATCGATCGCCGCCAAAATATCCTGCGGGGTCAATACCCGAATTGCTTCAGGCACATTCAGGCGTAACTTCCGATTCAGCTTATAGCGCCCGACTTTGCCTAGGTCATACCGCTTGGGATCAAAGAAGCGAGAATCCAACAACTGTTGCCCACCGGAAACGGTCGGCGGTTCACCCGGACGCAATTTCCGATACAGTTCCATCAGGGCTTCTTCTTCGCCGTATTGCCCTTCTTTCTCGATCGTCTTCTGGAAGTACTCAGGGTGACGCAGAGCATCAAAAATTTCCCCGTCCGTCAGTCCCAATGCTTTGAGTAGCACTTGCGCTGACAGTTTCCGGGTCTTATCGATCCGCACCCAAACCAGATCATTTTTGTCAGTTTCAAATTTCAACCAAGCCCCCCGGTTCGGGATCAGGCTGGCATTGTAAGTCCGCCGACCATTCTTGTCGGTTTCGGACTTGTAATACACTCCAGGACTCCGAACAATCTGGTTGACGATGACCCGCTCTGCACCATTAATAATGAAGGTACCGCGATCGGTCATCAAGGGCAGATCCCCGATGAAAACTTCCTGCTCTTTAATTTCGCCTGTATCTTTGTTGATCAACCGAGTGGGCACATACATTTGGACGGCATAGGTACTATCCCGTCGCTTGGCTTCATCCACGTCATATTTAGGACGCTTCAGCTTGAAATCTTTGCCAATAAAATGGAGTTCAAGCTTGCCCGTGTAGTCTGTAATGGGAGAAAAGCTGTCCAGTTCCTCAATCAGTCCTTCTTCAAGGAACCAGCGGAAACTCTCCCGCTGAATTTCAACCAAGTCCGGAAGGGTGAAGGCGGGTGTGTTGAAGTTAGTCATGCGTCGTCTTACGGATGGATTACGCCCAGCGCGAGTGCTGGATTATAAGAGATCAACTGTATACAAGTCAACATTCAGCCAAGCAAACTTGGGAATGCTGAAAGCGATGGGTTTAACTGGGAAACCCTAAAATATGAATGGAGAGATAGCGGAAGTAAGTTCGACAAGGAAAAATCATTGGCAGGGTGGCGACAACAGCAGGGAATGGGGAAGACAGAACCAAGGCTGGGCATTGATCCTAAGAAGTGCAAAGCCTACAACAGACAGTAAATAACGCTGCTTGCAGCAGTAGTGAGTGACTCTGAGCGATCGCAAAGTTTCGATGAATCAGATCTTTACCAATTGACACTCCTATTCATTATGGCGTAGAGACGGCAAAGTGGTAGCAAAAATCTTTAATTCAGTCAACCAGTTTTTGTAAAGACTCTTCCGGCTGCGTCCGTTCCTGGGATCAGACTCGACCCCAGCACCATCCCTCAAGCCGCCAAAGAGTGCGGCAACGGCAGCTTAAACAACCGACAGGCGTTCTCGGTCGTGACGTGAGCTAACTCTTCCAGACTCACATTTCTTAATTGGGCCACCTGCTCTGCGACATATTTCACATAGGCAGGCTCATTCCGCTTACCCCGCATGGGAACGGGCGCCAAAAATGGGCAGTCAGTTTCAATCAGCAGGCGATCGCGGGGTACCATTTGGGCCGACTCCTGAATTTGGGTCGCCTTTTTAAAGGTGACCGTGCCACTAAAGCTAATGAAAAACCCTAGATCGAGAAACCAGCTTGTTTCTTCAGGAGTGCCTCCCCAACAGTGCATGACCCCAGACACAGGGCCGTGCTGTTGCCAAAACTGGCGCAGAAATTCAGCCATTGGCGCAGCAGCGTCACGACAATGAATAATCACTGGCAGCTGAAGCTGTTGGGCGATCGACAGTTGGGCTGCGAACGCCGCAAACTGCTGATCCGGGTTGCTGGCTTTGAAGAAATCCAATCCAGTTTCCCCGATCGCCACCACGCGGACATCCTGTTGCGCCAGTTGCCGCACCTCATCGGCGACAGCTGGTGTCCATTTCTCTTCTACATCTAGTGGGTGTAACCCCACAGCGAAGAAGAGTTCGGGGACTTGATTGGCGATCGCTTGGATTTGCCCAAACTCAGCGGGTTCAACGCAAGAATGCACCAGCCGCACCACGCCAGCATCGCGCCAACGCTGAATAACACCTTCCAAGTCAGATTGGAAGGTGTCGAAGTTAATATGAACGTGAGTATCAACCAGATTCATGGGGGACACCAAACTCCTGCCAAAGAAGCAATCAATCGAACGGCAAGCCGCGTTAATGAATGCAGATCTATGCCCACCAAAGATCTCAGTTGTAACAACTACGAAGCTACGGCTTGGGATGCCTCAGCTTTTTTGAGTGCTTTCATCAATCGGGACTTTTTGCGAGACCCATTATTTTGATGCAGCGCACCGACTTTGACAGCTCGGTCAATACGACTGTAAGCCGCTGACATTTGCTGTTGAACTGCTTGCATGGACTCGGAACTGGGGCTTGCTGCATAGGTATTAACAGCAGCAAAGCACTTCTTCATCAGGGTTTTGACCGCTGATTTGTAGCTCTTATTACGGAGGCGATTGCGCTCGGCAATCTGCACACGCTTAATGGCAGACTTGATGTTAGCCACGGGAAATCCTAGAAACTCTACCTATTGAACACTGTCGGGCAAAATTACCTAATGCCAGGTATATTACTATAGCATCTCTTTCGGGAAAGAACTCAATCCCTGGAAAATTCAGGTTAAGATCAACTAAACGAGAGCGGCATCCTGAAATTTCTCCAATGTTTGGTCTGGAGTCCCCCTTAGATCACTGTTCTCGACAGAGCAACCCACTAGATTGGCACTTCGAACTCCATGTTGCGAATTATCACTCAGCGGGCTGAGGCACGAGCAGAATTGCGTCGTATCTGTGACCGCACCCATGATGACCAAGTCCTCCATAAGGAGGCAACTGTGCGGGAAGTGCTTCAGGCTGTACAACGCCAGGGGGATAGGGCAGTTTTGCACTACACCTCAGAATTTGATCGCCTTGACTTGAAGCCCGACGAGCTGCGAGTCAGCGGTTCCGAGCTGGATGCGGCCTACCAGCAGGTGTCCAAAGAATTATTAGATGCGATTCAATTGGCCTGTCGCCAGATTGAAGCCTTCCATCGCCAACGTGTGCCCAAGAGTTGGGTGCATTTTGGGGAGGATGAAGTGGTGCTGGGCAAGCGGTATACGCCTGTCGATCGCGCTGGGATCTATATTCCTGGCGGACTGGCATCCTATCCCAGTTCGGTGCTCATGAATGCGATTCCCGCGAAAGTCGCGAAAGTGCCCCGGATTGTGATGATGACCCCACCCGGTGGCGATAAAGGGATTAACCCTGCCGTGCTGGTGGCGGCGCAAGAAGCTGGAATTCAGGAAATTTATCGGGTGGGTGGGGCGCAGGCGATCGCGGCTTTGGCCTACGGCACCGAAACGATCCCGAAAGTCGATGTGATTACGGGTCCCGGCAACATTTACGTGATGTTGGCGAAAAAGTTAGTGTTTGGCACTGTGGGGATCGACTCGTTAGCGGGACCCTCGGAAGTGTTGGTAATTGCCGATAAAACCGCCAACCCAGTATTTGTAGCAGCAGACTTGCTGGCGCAGGCGGAACATGACCAGATGGCCTCGGCAATTCTCTTGACTGATGACTCGGTGCTGGCGCGGAAAGTCGTGGATGAAGTGGAACGGCAGTTAGCCGACCATCCCCGCCGGTTACTCACAGAAAAGGCAATCGCCCATTACGGCCTCGTGGTGGTGGTGGAATCGCTGGATGTGGCAGCGGAACTCTCGAACGACTTTGCCCCCGAACACCTGGAATTAGAAGTCGCTGATCCCTGGGCGTTGCTGGACAAAATTCGCCATGCTGGAGCCATTTTCCTGGGCGCATCCACACCCGAAGCGGTGGGCGACTATTTAGCCGGGCCCAACCATACCCTGCCCACCTCTGGAGCCGCCCGCTATGCTTCGCCATTGGGAGTGGAAACGTTTATGAAGCATTCCAGCTTGATCCAGTATTCGCCCACAGCCTTACAAAAAGTGGCCGGGGCGATCGATCTACTGGCTAGCGCGGAAGGGCTGCATTCCCATGCCGAATCAATTCGCTTGCGGATGCGAGGCAGTCAAGAATTGCCGTAACCGCATCAAGGCGAAGGTTTGACCCAGTTGTAAAGGCAGAATGGAAACGCCTTCCAGCCGCGACTGCACCCAACCTTCGCCCCATTGCCATTCGTGAAATCCATCAATCCCCTGACTTAAAAGCAGGCGAAGAGATTCCTCGCCTGCTTGCTCGACTTGATGCTGAATGGGAATGGCCGTAATCCAACTGGTGAAAGTTAATCCAGGCTCTAAAGTTTCCGGAAGACCATTCGACAACCGTTGCGGAAAGAGCCACTGGCGCAATTGTGCCGGCTTGAGCAAACTGGCGGCTAGATCTTGCTGAGAAGCTGGAAGTTCAATCCGGATGCTACTTTGCTGAAACTGACCAAACATACTGAAGACACATTCCAGAAACACTGTGTCTTCAGTATGCCAGACTCTCATCGGGATGACCTTAGCTGGCGATCGTGCGGGGTACGCCTTCGAATGCCTCTTCCTGCGTATCAAAAATTTCAAACACCGAATCCATCATGGTGACTTCAAACACCAGTCGCGCTTCGGGGTGAACGTTGCAAATCCGAAAACTGCCGCGCACTTTGTCGGCATCTCTCATGCCAGCCACCAGCGAGGTCAGACCGGAACTGTCGATAAAATTCACCTGGCCTAAATTCACGACCACATGCGGACTGAGCTTGGAAATACACTCCTGAAGTTTCATCCGAAACTGCCAAGCCGTAGTAATGTCTAAGCGACCAGATGGAATGAGGACAATAACTGTGAGACCATCCTGAGTTGTTCGAGTAACTTGCTCGATGTGAATGGATTTCTGCTCCATAGGGATCGTCTACCCTCTCCTAAACGCTACGGATAATTAGGTGATGCCGAACATAAGATCCACCATGAGCCTCAATCGCGCACATTAAAGCTAAAAATGGCTCCATCGACGCTTTTGATTCTCCCAGATTCAGGGAATGAATTGGAGTGGGCATGATTGTGGGAACTTTGTTGCTGCAAACGGTCATCGTTGCTCACTCTAGTTTCGACACAAAACCTCAAGATCACAACAAAATGATTGGGAATGTTGGGAATTTTTCTGAACCTGTTTTAAGGGTACAGCGATCGCTCACCTCTAATCTGTTCCTTCCAACCAGTAAACGGTGCTCCCCAGTCCAAGCGCATCGGACTAAGCATACTTTAGTTAGCCTAGCCTAGATCATGGCTTGGGGGTGATCAACTGGCTATCATCCACCCTGCATCCCTCTGAATCGTTCAAACTGGGATAACTATTCCCAATTGAGCCAGTCTTGCGGCTTCAGGAAAGTAGTATACAGTTCCGCTTCCCGCGAACCGGGTTCAGGCTGGTAGTTGTATTCCCACCGCACTAAGGGGGGTAAGGACATGAGAATGGATTCTGTCCGACCATTGGTTTGTAAGCCAAAGATCGTGCCCCGGTCGTACACCAAATTAAATTCGACATACCGACCGCGACGGTAAAGCTGGAAATCCCGTTCGCGATCGCCATACTCAGTGTGGCGACGGCGTTCCGCGATCGGGGCATAGGCTGGCAGGAACGCATCCCCGCACGCATTCACAAAGCTAAACAAATCTTCCCAAGTGCGACCTTTGATATCGCCGATGGACTGACTGAATCGTGCCGCATTGGTATCACTTTGAGAGCCGGGGTAGGCGATCGGGTACAACTTGCCCTGGTAATCCTGGTAGTCAAAGAATAAACCGCCTACTCCGCGTGTCTCATTCCGGTGCTTCAAGAAAAAGTACTCATCGCACCACAGCTTAAAGGCTTCGTAGTAGTGAGGATGATGCGCGTCGCAGGTTGCCTTCAAGGTGCGGTGGAAGTGAATCACATCTTCCACAAAGGGGTAGTAAGGGGTGAGGTCGATGCCACCACCAAACCACCAAACGGGGCCCGCTTCGAAGTAGCGGTAGTTCAAATGAATCGTGGGAATGTAGGGATTGCGAGGATGTAGCACCATCGAGGTGCCTGTTGCATAAAAGCCATGTCCAGCCGCTTCCGGACGTTGTACCAAGATCGACGGCGGGAGATCTTTGCCCCACACTTCCGAAAAATTGACACCGCCTTGCTCAAACACATCGCCCTCCCGGATTACGCGAGAGCGACCGCCGCCGCCTTCTTCCCGTTCCCAGGAGTCTTCGCGAAACTTACCCACGCCATCCAGTTGTTCCAGTCCTTCACAAATCCGGTCTTGGATCTGCCGCATCAACTGGCTGACCCGCTGACGCGAGTCGGCAGGGGGAAACACCTGATTGGTTGTCGTGGTTTCAGAGGTGGAAAACGCGGTCATATCTTAAAAATCCCAGTGGTATAGCGTTTGTTTATATTGTGTCAGGTCGCAACTGCCGAATTACCACCCCACGACGCTGGGCTAATGAGGGAATGGCATGACACCCAATTCTAGATCTCACCACAGTTAGGAGCCGTCATGTCTAAAGAAATGTTGAGCAAGCGGCTTCGTTAAGAGATTCTACGACCTGTCTATCAGCCGATCCAGGAGGGGCAACCCTTTGCATAGAATAAGAGTTTAAGGTTGGGTGGGGCAAGGTGAATATGGCGCGATCGCTTTTTCTGTCAGCGTTTGGCAATTCCAAAGGGCATCACCACAATTTACTCAGCAGAACTTACCAGGCGACCACTTCAGCCTCGGTAGATGAGTTGTGGCAGAAAATCACCAATCTGACGGACATCTCCTGGCATCCCATTTTATCCAGCACGAATGTCCCCCATGGGCTGGTGGTGAAACCAGGACTGATTTACCAGGCGTTTACGCGCTTGATTCCCATTCCCATTCAAATTTTTGTCGAACGGGTCAATCCCACCGAATTGTTGAGTATTCGGATTCTGGTGTTACCGGGTTTGGAAGAAAAAGTCACTTATCAGGTGCAATCGACTGTTTGCGGCACCTGTGTCACCTACTCAGTGACGTTGAAGGGCTGGTTATCCCCGTTGCTGTGGTCCTTGATTCGCCCCTGTGCCGCGCAGGTGGCGCAAAAGTTGGTGCAGTCGGTGGAACAAGACCATCTAACGCCGTCGCCCAATTCAGCCGATCGCCACAGTTGGATCTAGGCCACCTTGACCCTGCTGTGCGATCGCCGGACAAGATTTAATTTGTAACGTTGGGGCTGTAATTCTTCAAAATCTGCAATCCTTAAGAAGCAGTAAGAAGCAGTTCGTTAATTAACTCAATTTACTCCTCAAAAATTAAAACCATGCTTACGACCCTCAGCCCCGCCTCTGTGCTGGAAGTTTTGAAGCCAGTGCAAGATCCAGAATTGCAAAAGAGCTTAGTCGAACTGAATATGATTCGCAACGTGGCTGTGGACGGTGGTAACGTCAGCTTTACCTTGGTGTTAACCACGCCCGCTTGTCCCTTGCGGCAGTTCATTGTGGAAGATTGTGAGCGAGCCGTGAAAACCTTGCCGGGGGTGACGACGGTGGCCGTCGAAGTGACTGCCGAAACACCGCAGCAAAAAGGCGTGCCCGATCGCCAGGGCATTGATGGGGTCAAAAACATTATCGCCATCTCCAGTGGGAAGGGCGGTGTCGGGAAGAGTACCGTGGCCGTGAATGTGGCCGTGGCGCTGGCTCAAGCGGGTGCCAAAGTGGGCTTGATTGATGCCGATATTTATGGCCCCAATGCCCCGATCATGTTGGGATTAGAAGGGGCTAACGTGATCGTGCAGCAGGGCACTCAGGGCGAAGTGCTGGAACCTGTGTTTAATCATGGGGTGAAGCTGGTGTCGATGGGCTTTTTGATTGACAAAGACCAGCCCGTGATTTGGCGGGGGCCGATGTTGAATGGGGTGATCCGGCAATTTCTCTATCAGGTGCAGTGGGGCGATTTGGATTACTTGATTGTGGATATGCCGCCGGGGACTGGGGATGCCCAATTGACGATGGCGCAGGCGGTACCGATGGCGGGAGCGGTGATTGTCACCACGCCGCAAACTGTGGCGCTGGCCGATGCGCGACGGGGCTTGAAAATGTTCCAACAATTGCGCGTTCCCGTATTAGGGATTGTGGAAAATATGAGTTATTTTGTGCCGCCCGATATGCCCGACAAGCAATACGACATTTTTGGCTCGGATGGGGGGGCTAACGCGGCGCAGGAACTCGAAGTCCCCCTGTTAGGCTGCGTGCCGCTAGAAATTCCGTTGCGGGAAGGGGGCGATCGCGGCTTGCCCATCGTTCTGGCTGACCCAGATTCGGCTTCGGCAAGGGCATTGACGGCGATCGCGCAACAAATTGCCGCGCGCGTTTCGGTGGTGGCTTTGAGTTAACCCTGATCCGCAGAAGGCGATCGGGACAGCCTAGAATAGACCCTGACCCCTGTGGTTGACTGCTGCTCTCTTCCTTTTCTTGTCCATGCTGCAAAAATCTATCTTTCCTCAAATTCGCTGGCGGTCTTTGCTGCAACCCTGGCAGAACATCGACTGGCTGATGTTAATCCTGCCCATTGGGTTAACCGTGTTGGGGGCGGTCATGATTAACAGTGTGGAGATGAGTCAAGGGGGCGCGAATTGGGCCTCGCAGCATTTAATTACGGCGGGGTTGGGGTTAATTTTGGCGCTGGCGATCGCCCGCTGGCGG
>JAIXVO010000727.1 GCA_027482985.1 Cyanobacteriota bacterium | reverse complement strand
GAGCAGGGTTGGGGTGCGAAAGTCATCGAGAAACTGGCTAAGGATTTGAAACGGGAATTTCCCGACATTTCGGGGTTCTCTCGCTCCAACCTGCTCTATATGCGTGCATTCGCTGAAGCTTACCCCGATGAGCAAATTGTCCAACAGCTTGTTGGACAAATTCCCTGGGGGCATAATGTCCGCATTTTAGAGAGTATCAAAGATCCGTCAGAGCGATTGTGGTACGTCCGCCAAACGATCGAGAATGGCTGGAGTCGCAACGTCTTGGTGCATCAGATGGAAAGCGACCTGTATCATCGCATGGGCGAGGCTGTCACTAATTTCGATCGCGTGTTGCCAGCCGCTCAATCTGATTTAGCCCAGCAGTTGCTCAAAGACCCCTACAATTTTTTTTTTTTTTTTTTGAGCAAAGAGGTGCAGGAGCGGTAATTCTAGCGATCGCTCGTAGATCACATGCGCGATTTTTTGCTGGAGTTAGGGGTCGGATTTGCGTTCTTGGGGAGCCAATATTCCCTGGAAGTCAGCGGTAAAGAATACAAACTAGACTTGCTCTTTTACCATGTGCGATTGCACTGCTATGTTGTCATTGATCTCAAAATGGGCGACTTTGAACCGGAGTTTTCGGGCAAGATGGGATTTTATGTGACCGCAGTCGACAATTTGCTCAGAACCGCGATCGACCAACCCACGATCGGGATCATTTTGTGCAAAACCAAGGATAAAACAACTGTCGAGTATGCCCTGCAGCCCGTTCAAGCGCCCATCGGCGTTGCCACTTATCGCCTGCGAGATGCCCTACCAGCCCCGTTACAGGGCAACCTCCCCACCATTGCCGAACTCGAAACCCAATTAAACAATTTGATTGCAGAATCTCCATAACCTCACACAACAACCAGCAGGTAAAAATCAGTCTTAGCCCCGGCGACAGGGGATCACTGATTTGCCGCCAGGGTAACAACCAGCCAACCAGAAGCTCATTCAAGTATTACAATAAGCAGGGGAGTATGCTTCCCCATCCAGTCACCAGGCGCAATGACGCGAACGAATGCCAGCAAGGTTGCAAATCAAACCTGAAGACTGTTCTCCGTTAGGTCAGTTCATTCTTCAATATCTGGACGAGCAAGGAATCAGCATGAACCGTTTAGCGGAATTAGCTGGCATTCCCCAACCTCGGCTGCGAGGAGCCTGCTTTAAAGGCACCTGCCCCACTCCAGAAACCTTAAGAAAACTGGCAAAGGCGATCGGGAAACACCATCTGGAACTTTACACCCTGGCCTATGAAGGGCGGGTTGATGGTCTAGCCGACAATGCCGATGATATCTCTTTAGATCTCCTGATTCGGGAATTATTTGAAACGGCGCGGGAACTGGGTTTAGCTGTCCCGAAGGTGCGTCCCTCTAAAGCTAAAATCCGCAAAGCCCTACTAGAACTCGGATTCCGCGCCGAAAGTGTGGATGACGATACATGACTGTTGCTGCCTGACTTGATTCAGTTCAGTCTATACAATATAAAAAGTGAGTACTCAACGAATGTCGTCATTGAGTACTCACTTTTGAAGTAATTCAGAAACTAGAAGTCAATCACCTTATTTCCGGTAAGGCACTGCTCTTTCATAATCAACATTCAAGGCAGACAGGCGTTGGGCTTGACCACCCCGAGCGTTGATGCTGCGAGCCATTTCCAGGAATTGAGCGGGGCTACCAGCTTGTGGTTGCCGATCTTGAGGCACATACCGCCGCACACTGGTTTGCCAGATGGATTGCGGGAAGCCTAACTTGGCGCGGTAGTACGCATCATAACGAGGCGATTTGATGTTAAACGGCAACTCACCTGTGGCGCGACTCGGTAAGACGCGACGACGTTGGTAAGGCACCGTGTTTTCGCCAAAGTTTTCGATGTACTCGCTGCTGTTGAGCAATTCATCGACAAAGCCTTTCACACCTTTGCTCATGACTACGGCGGACCAGGCAATTTTCTCACGTTCGCTGTAAACTCGGCGACCCAAAACTTTTTCAACACAATGTTCTACAAAGCGGTAGTTACTGTTTTTGTTGTAGAAGCTGTCAATAAAAGTATTGGAAAGCAACAAGCCGCGAATAAATTCACGCACTGTGATTTGACCGTTACGCAGTTGCGATTCCAGAGCAACTTCGCGATCGCTAGCGAAAGCATGGAAAAAGATTTGCCGATAAGCCGCTGCAATCAGCGTATCCATCTCGGTCGGCGACAACAAGTTGTCAGTGGTGAAAATTCTCGGTTGTTCATCACCAGGGACTACCTCAAAATCAGCAACCCGCTGATTATTAGTGGTAGGAGCGTACTGTAGTAGAGGAATAGCCACGTTAATCAAAGCCCCCTTTTACACAAGTTCATCAATTTATCATCATAATAAGGGAGATCGGCACTATTATTCGCTTTAGTCTGATAAACATTACAGAACTTAATTAATTCCCGCTGGACTGAGGGGTATCTTTGCAACTCGTCTATCTTCACTCTCAGCACCAGCATCATGCCATCACTTTCCTTATTCTCATTATCTTTACATACAACGGCACCCGATCGCCGCCGCTGTCTTCAGTGGGGGCGATCGGGTGAGTGATCGAGATGCAGTTATGACTCGACAATCCGGGAACAGCGGCGATTGCTGGGCGATCGCTTAACCGACTGGGCTGCTGGCACTAGCCGAAACTGCCAAAGCGACGGTGATCAAAACAAACAGCACCACGCCTAAGCCGCCGACCACCGACCAGTTGGCCCGACGCACGAACGTTTCCCAATCAAACGGTTCAAATTGACCAAATAACCCCTCCGCCCGTTGGGTAGAGGTCCATCGCACCTGACTGAGATGCGGCAATTTATCCCGGTAATCAGTGCCATACCGCGCCATCCGCTCAAACGGTAATTCGCCCTGCACCTGTTGGGGCAAAATCCGCCGCCGTTGGTAAGGGACGGTATCATCGCCAAAATTATCGCGGTATTCCGAACTATTGATCAGTTCATCAATAAACCCATGCAAGCCTTGCGTGGCTAACACAATCGACCAGGCAATCTTTTCGCGATCGCCATACACCTGCCGCCCCAAAATGCGGGGCACACACAGTTCCACAAAGCGGTAATTATTATTGGCATCATAGTTGAGGCGGCGAAAGGCATCGGAGGTCGCCAGCCCACGAATAAATTCCTTCACGGTGATTTGTCCCGTTTTCAATTGCGACTCTAAGGCCACTTGACGGTTACTTGCCAACATTTGTTGCTCATGAAAAATCTGACGATAGGCGGCGGTAATTAACGCATCCATTTCGCTGGGAGAAAGTAAGTTCTCCGTCGTATAAACTCTGGGTTGCTCATCACCCGGCACTTCAAACCCAACGACGCGCTGATTCTGCGACGCAGGAGCATATTCTAATAAGGGAAGTGGCATCTTAAATCACCTCTATCTACAAAAAACGATGTCAAGCATGAAAAATCTCACTGCATAGAAGCCAACCATTCACTACAATTGATAACTCCACTGGTCACGTTTCTCAATTGGGTGAAACGAACAATCAATCAGCCTGGAATCGAATCAAGCACCGATTGAATCACTGTCATTAGGAGTTATCAAAAAAGCGTTAATCGCTGGAATCTAAACTTTAAGAATACGCCTCAGTAGGTACTTTCGCTTATTAGCTGCTGAGAAAGTAGGAATTTTTAACACTTGCTGCCCAATCGGGGTATTCTCCGCGCCAAAACGCCAGCGGATCGGGTGACGGCAGGCAGGGCGGGTGCGATCGCAGGGCGGCTTCAGCAGCGGGAGGAGCAGGCCAATTCAAACCTAGGCAAAGATGGGTCAGGGCTTGGATAAATTCAGCATGATGTCCCGGCGACCCAGCCTGGGCGTGAGCATATTCATGGGCGACGAGACGCACCCAATGCGGCGGTAGCACCCGCCCCACATCCACCAGGAGCGTGTAAGGGGTAGTTTGAAAATTACAACAAGCCGCCAGTCCATAAGCCGGCGCGAGGGGCACAGCCACAATTTGCAGCGGAGGTTGTGCCCAGGGATGAAAACAGGCATGGCAAGCCTGGAGGCACCCTTGCAGATGAGCATTCACGGCTTCAATGTGGGTGCCAATCCAGATACAAATGGTCGCCCGCTGCTCGTCAGTCGCCAGCAGATTGATCATCTCCGGTTCCAGAGCCAGAGAGCGGGTACCATACAGGTAATCCAATCCCCGCGTCAAGGGATCGGCACTTTGGGTCGCAATCAAGGCAGACACGCAGCGTTACCAACCGAACACCGAAAAGTAGGAGGTGGCGGTGGGAGCCGTGGCGCGATCGCCCTCAGCCTCACTCTCCGCTCCATCCGCCAGCCGAAATTCGGTGCAGAAGGTGGCCGTACTGAACCCGCCAAACCGCTTCACGGTACTCGTCCGCATCCGCAAACTGGGATTGGGGAACCAGAACCGTTCCACCGAACTCATCGTGTCGTACTCCGTCGTCAGCACCAGCGCATCTTCATCATCCATGTGATATTGTCCGGCGACGGGCACAATTTCGGCATAGCCTCGCTCCCGCAGCAGCGTCCCCCGGCGCGGTTGGCTCGCATCGGGAATCAGCGCAAACACCGTATTGCCTTCGTGGTTTTCATCTTCCTTATCCCAGCCCATCGAGCCTTTCCAAGAAACATAGGCACCGCCGATCGCCGTTGCCGGATCGACCTCATGAATCTGGCAAATTTCGATCACTTTGGGGTGATCCGCAGGCAACGCTTCCACCCGGATCTCCGATTCTCCCGCCTCGGCGCGACGAAAGGCGAGGTGATGGGTCGTGCGTTGCGATCGCCAGCGCCCCGTACTGAGTTGAAAAAATTCCATGACATCCATCGGTTGAGATCCTGCTCCAAGCAACTATAGAGTAACGATGAACGCGGTTCCCCTGCCATCTTGACGGACAGCCGGAAGCGTTCTTTTTCATCATACGGTACCCGCTCGGCGCTGCTAATGCGATTCCGGTGGCGGCGCGATCGCCACCGCTAAATCTTTGTACCGCCGGGGATCGCCTTCCGCAAACACACTGCGTTCCTGTTCTTTGCGTTCGTACAATTTATCCAGAATATTTTGCCAATCGTTCGCCGACAGGGGGGAAGGAGCTGCGGGAGCGGCGATGGCAACAGGCTGATGCGACTGCAACTGTTGTAACGACATCCAGGCTCGTGCTTTGACTGCCAATGTTGCTTCCTGCGCGATCGCCTGAGTCAGTTGGGCTTCAATCTGCGATCGCCAGTCGGGATGCGGGGCGGCCACGCCTGTCACCAGAGATTGCAAGCCGACGACTGCCGCATAGCGCACCACCCATTCTTCATCCTGATGTACGACAAACACCAGGGCTTCCAAAGCTTCTTCCTGCGCCACTTCCAGCAAATTCGCGGGAAACCACTGCCACTGCATCGCCCCTAGCCCACGCGCCGCCGCCCGCCGCACACTCGGCGAAAAATCAGCCGTGGCGGCCCCTAATAGCGTCACTAAGCCTCTGGGGTCACCAATCCCGGCTAAGGCGCGAATCGCCCAGGAACGCGCCGTGTAATTATGTTGATCCAGTTGCTCTAACAGGGCGGGGACAGCAGGTTCACCCAACGCCACCAGCCCATCCACTGCCGCGATCGCGGCACCAGGATTGTTGTAACTGAGGACAGCCATCAGGGTCGGAATGGCATCGGCATGATGGGCGGCAGCGAGTTGGCGCACCGCCCGAATCAGATGACCAGACGACTCGGCCTGGTCTACAGCCTGAATCAGCGAGGGAAGAGCTTCAGACATGAGTAAAAAAGGTGAATTTAAAAATAGAGCTTGAAAAGAGTGCGCTTTGAAAAAAGCAGCTATCTCTTACAATAGTTCATCCATCAGCGTCATGACGCGAATTGCCCCTGCCGATAATTGCGGTAATTCGGTAGTTTGCACTTCCCGTTCCAACACCCCTTTTAAGGCAATCAGTTTCAAACTATTTTCCGCCAGGGTTTGGGCGATCGCCTCTGCCGCTGGCAAATACCCGATCGCGCCTAAATCCGCCAATGCTGACCGTCGCAACGCCAGCTTATCCCCGCCCAGCGCTTTGACCAACCGTTCTGCATAAACCGGATTCTGCGTCAGTTCATACATCGCCCGCGCCGCCGCATATTGCACCAGGTCGAAGGGATGATTCAAAAATGGTTCAATCAGCGGGATGGCTTCCGTCGCGCCTAACATGCCCAGAGCTTCCACGATATCGTTGTAGGGCTGCGGTAAGCGCACGCTACCAGGAGCCGGTTGCGCCACTTCCAGTCCCCCCACCAGGAAATTCATCAAGACGGGCACACAACTGCGATCGCCCAACGCTCCCAGCGATTGCACTGCCGCTTCCCGGACATAAAAATCTTCGCAGTCCAGACACCGCATCAACCCTGGCACCACTCGCGGATCGCCCAATTTGCCCAACGCGCGTGCGGCATTGCGGCGGAGGGGATAACCACCTTCCAGAGTGCGATCGGATTCATCCGCCAAACTCTCCAGCAGGGCATCAATCACTTCCGGGGTATTGACCTGAAATCGCCCCAACCACCAGGCCGCATAGTACCTTACGCCTAAATCTGGTCCCCGCAAATTGGCGAGCGCTTGTTCTGGCGTTAAAGCCACCTCATCCGTGGCCGGCATCCCACTCAAGGACACGCCTGATGCTTCCTCAAATTTGGCTTCTGACATAAATCACACAGGTTGAAATAGCACTTTCATCCCGCCCGGAAGCAGGTTCTGATCCTAATTTTAAACGGCGATCGCGGCACATCAAATTTGTGTTGTCAGAGCGAATGGCAATTATGCGTTGCAACTGATGCTGAAACTTCGGTGATAAAAAGGTTGCAGTTTCGATCGCCCCCAACCCCCCTTAAAAAGTGGGGAACCAGATGGCTGAAAGTCCCCCTTTTTAAGGGGGATTTAGGGGGATCGATGCGGGAGCTATGGCTTTACCAGCAAGACTTTTTGCTTTAAGTTAAGGTGCATGGTAACCATTCGCCCCGACCGAATCTGCCGCGATCGCAATTTAATGCGGCACTAGGGCAAATTTACCCCCCTGCAGCGGGTAAGTTTTGTCCCATGTCGGGTGAGCTTACAGGGTTTTGTTGCTAAACCTGCCCCGACAAAGACTTGCTTAAAATCACCTAATTGAACAAGGGCGCGACCTTGGCGCACAAGGTTCTGAACTCAAATCAGAACTCGCTTGCCCATTGCCACGCCCCTCCAGGTGATGAGAACTTAAACCGCACTGCTTAACTGGCGGCAGCTTCGGTCGTCACATCGACGGGAGAAATGTTGACAATTTTGCCACCCATCCGCGTAATGCGCTGCATCTCTTCATTCATCCGGCTGTAAGGCACCGTGATGAAGACACTCCCGCTAGAGCGAATCGGGAATCCCATCCGGTCTGTTTCGTCATTTTGCCGCAGACCTACGACTTCATACCGAAAGCATCGATTACCCAACATAGACGCTGCTTGCTCCAAATAACTGAGAAGAAAATGGATAGTAGTTAGACTCAACTCAAACTCAATCCAGTGGATAGAGTCGAGTTGAGTCTAACATCGTTACAATGGCGTGATGTTCGCAATTTTGCCGCCCTGACGTTGAACCCGTTGCATATGATCCGAGAGTTGCTCGTAAGGAATGATCACCGCTTTGTTCACGCGGCGTACTTTCGGATAACCAGGACCCGCGATCGCGGCCACTTCAACCCGATACAACCGACCGGAATCAAAGGCTTTGGAACCGCCAAAGGCACTGTTCACTTGCACGCCATTCATCGACGGGCGGGTGAATGCACTGCCGGGAGCAACGACTGGGGAAGCG
>JAIXVO010000539.1 GCA_027482985.1 Cyanobacteriota bacterium | reverse complement strand
CGCCACCGACAGGCTGACCCGGCTGACCACCGTTCGCTGCCCATAGGACTTATGGATGTTATCCAGAACAATTTTCAACAGGCCAATCCTCCCGCAGTTGTTGATCAGCGATGGGCACGCTTCATCTTACCAAAGTCAATTAATCTTTTAGAGATTATCGATTGGTTGGTGCCGGGTTAGCTGCCCCCCCATTCGCCGGGGCAAATTCCGGTTGCCCAAACGGTTCGACCACGGGACGCGGGATCACTGGCGTGGCGGCGGGGGTGGGGGAAGGGTTGGTATTTTCTTGCAGTAGGTAGATGGCTTCGACTTGTTTCGGAGCCTGCGGTAACGCCACAAACCGCCCTTCATCAATTAAGTATGTAATGTTTTCGCCCCGCAAACTGTTGCCTTGCTGCAATACATATACATCGCCCGTCAATACAATGCGCCGTTCACGGCTGAAATATTGTGCCTGGGCGGAGGTGGCTTGAATTTGCCGCGCTGGATAATAAATCTGCACATTGCCCCGCGCCGTAATCACCCCAGTTTTGGAGTTCGCTTCCTGAATATCCGATCGCAACGTCAGCGGTTGTGACCCCGTGGGTGCGGGTTGCGGTGCTTGAGCCAGCGCGACTGCCGTTTGCGTCGGGGAATTGGCAGTCAAGTGCCCCCCCAGCAGCACGGGGAGAAATCCGACTGGCGCGATCGCCAGCAGCATGAACCAGCGCCGGAAAGATTGGGAAAGCGGGAAACAATGGATCATGGGGCGACAAGCACAGAATAAATGAACAACCTCTAGCGGGACTGTGACGAAGATGGCAGGGGATCACCATTATCCACGAGTCGATCCACAACAGTCATAACATAGAGACGCTCAATGTCTCTAGATGTTTCTGGAAAAAATCAGGTTGCTGGGCAGCGGTGAATGATGGGTAGCTGTAAGGGGCTGTCAACGGCTGGAGTAGGGGCATAGAGTTGTTGGGCGATCGCGCTAACCTGCGTCGCGCCTGCGGCCTGGAGGTGTTGCAGCAGGACAGTCGTTTGCTCAATCAAGCCCTCGACCTCAATCCCGCCATAGTCTGCCGGATAGGGGTGCAGGCGATTGATCCCCTCGCCCATGAGGATCACCGCCCCCCGCCAATTCTCATTCCGCAGATGATAAAGCGCTACGGCAATCTGGAGAATGCCCTGAAAAAAGTTTTTCTCAGCAGATACGGCATCCATCCAGACTGCCTCTAAAGTGTCATGACACTCATAAAATTCCTGCCGATTGAATTGCTCAATTCCCACCCAAAACCCCGCTGGCATTTCGTCATCTGTCATTATTCCTGACCTTCCCCCACTGAATTGTTGCCATTGCCGCGATCATTCGTCCTCCTGCCAAGACTGGGCGTGGCATTTGGGCAAAAAATGGGGAGTTGGCGGCAGAGCTTTGCGGCCAAATGCCGCGCCCCTACAGGGGTTTGTGCTGCTGTCTTCTGATCCCCTTTCCTCCTTCCTCTGCCCCCTGCCTTCTGCCCCCTGCCTTCTGCCCCCTGCCTTCTGCCCCCTGCCTTCCCGCCGTCGTTCGGTAACCCGTACAACCCAAAAGATTGCATTGGGGGTGATCAATTCGATAAATTAGCACTCAAGGGTTGAGAGTGCTAATAAACGGCTCCAACTCCGGTAGACTTGTAATGGTCTGAATCGCAGGCGATCGCTTTGGGCTTCAGTCTGAACGATCTCTGCAAACTGCAACCGAGCTTGTTGAGTCGGCGTACTGTTAATCGTACACGGCTAACCGAGCGATCTTCGGTTGAGAAAATTTCTGTCCACTTAGCATATTGCTGGTTTGGAGAATAGTGTATGGCAGCCGTATCATTGAGCGTTTCGACCGTGAAGCCTTTGGGCGATCGCGTGTTTGTGAAAGTTAGCGCATCGGAAGAGAAGACCGCTGGTGGCATCCTGCTGCCCGACACCGCCAAAGAAAAGCCCCAAGTCGGGGAAATCGTGGCGGTTGGCCCTGGCAAGCGGAATGATGATGGTTCTCGCCAAGAGCCTGAAATCAAGATTGGTGACAAAGTGTTGTATTCCAAGTACGCCGGGACCGACATCAAACTCGGGACCGATGAGTACGTTTTGTTGTCTGAAAAAGACATTCTGGCGATCGTGGACTAATTTCTCACACATTCACAGGAACACATCGAAGATTATGGCTAAGCGGATTATTTACAACGAAAATGCTCGTCGTGCCCTGGAAAAAGGCATGGACATCCTGGCTGAAGCGGTCGGCGTGACCCTCGGCCCCAAAGGTCGCAACGTCGTGCTGGAGAAAAAGTTTGGCGCGCCCCAAATCATCAATGATGGTGTGACCATCGCCAAAGAAATCGAATTAGAAGATCACGTTGAGAACACAGGCGTGGCGCTCATTCGTCAGGCCGCTTCCAGAACCAATGATGCGGCTGGTGATGGCACCACGACTGCGACCGTGCTGGCGCACGCGATGGTCAAAGAAGGGCTGCGGAACGTGGCGGCAGGGGCGAATGCCATCATGCTGAAGCGTGGGATCGACAAGGCCACCAACTTCCTGGTGGAGAAGATTGCCGCTCACGCGCGTCCCGTGGAAGATTCCAAAGCGATCGCGCAAGTGGGGGCGATTTCTGCCGGGAACGATGATGAAGTTGGGGCAATGATTGCCAGCGCCATGGATAAAGTCGGTAAAGAGGGTGTGATCTCTCTGGAAGAAGGCAAGTCCATGACGACTGAGTTGGAAGTGACGGAAGGGATGCGCTTTGACAAAGGCTATATCTCGCCCTACTTCGCGACCGACACCGAGCGCATGGAAGCCGTGTTTGATGAGCCGTTCATCCTGATCACCGACAAGAAAATCACCCTGGTGCAAGACCTCGTGCCCGTGCTGGAGCAAGTCGCGCGTGCGGGTCGTCCTCTGGTCATCATCGCGGAAGACATTGAGAAGGAAGCGCTGGCAACCCTCGTCGTCAACCGTCTGCGCGGTGTGCTGAATGTGGCCGCGGTCAAGGCTCCTGGCTTTGGCGATCGCCGGAAAGCCATGCTGGAAGACATCGCGGTGTTAACGGGCGGTCAACTGATCACCGAAGATGCGGGTCTGAAGCTGGATGCAGCCAAATTGGATAGCCTCGGTAAAGCTCGTCGCATCACCATCACCAAAGACAACACGACCATCGTCGCGGAAGGCAACGAAGCGGCTGTGAAAGCTCGTGTTGAGCAAATCCGTCGCCAAATGGAAGAAACCGAGTCTTCCTACGACAAAGAAAAGCTGCAAGAACGTCTGGCTAAATTGGCTGGCGGTGTGGCGGTTGTGAAGGTCGGGGCGGCCACTGAAACCGAAATGAAGGACCGCAAGTTGCGCCTGGAAGATGCCATCAACGCGACGAAAGCCGCCGTTGAAGAAGGGATCGTTCCCGGTGGCGGCACCACGCTGGCTCACCTGTCTCCTGAACTAGAGAACTGGGCTAACGGCAACCTGACGGGTGAAGAACTGACGGGTGCGCTGATCGTGGCGCGGGCGTTGGCAGCTCCCCTGAAGCGGATTGCTGAAAACGCAGGTCAAAACGGCGCTGTGATTGCTGAACGTGTTAAAGAGAAGGACTTCAATGTCGGTTTCAACGCGGCAACCAATGAGTATGTCGATATGTTTGAAGCTGGGATTGTTGACCCCGCTAAAGTGACCCGTTCCGCCCTGCAAAACGCGGCCTCGATCGCAGCGATGGTGCTGACGACCGAATGTATCGTCGTTGACAAGCCCGAACCCAAAGATGCAGCTCCCGCAGGTGCAGGCGGCGGCATGGGCGGCGACTTCGATTACTAAGAACTGAGGGTTGGGGGTTAGGGGTTAGTCCTGCTCCCAACTACAAGTTCAAGACAATAGCGCGATCGCTCCTCGTAAGGGGGGCGATCGCGTTTTGCTACTTAATCATGGCAACGGGATAATTGGGGTTGGCGGGATTGGGCATCAGGCGTTGATTTTTGCAGTCGGCGAGAAAATCGAGCTTTTCCAGGATGACCTGACCGATTAACACTTCATTGCCCACGACTAAGGCTTCATCGACGGTCGATCGTCCTTGAATTTCGATAATGATGGGTTCTGTTACCCCGATTGCTTCTTCATATCCATTCGCATACTGGGCGATTTGCTGACCCCGAATTCGGAGACCCAGTTGAACGACCATGGCGGGTGGAATCACAAGGGTTAAAGCGCCAGTATCAACCAGTCCCGTGGCTTCAACGATTCTCAAATGTTGCGGGGCTAACGAACCTCGGCTCACCAAGGCTTCATCGATCGCGTTCGTCAGTTTAACCGAAACTCGAATCGCACCCATTTCATCATCCTGTACCTGCATTCGACCCCCTCGTGCCATGGCTTGCACTGGAGAAGTTT
>JAIXVO010000435.1 GCA_027482985.1 Cyanobacteriota bacterium | reverse complement strand
TTTGGGCATTAACATACCTGACACCCCAAAAATATCTGCCCTCATCCCCTACCCCCTGCGCCCAGAGCGGGAGCAGGGGAACTAATTCAATCTTTCTCCCCTCGCCCATTTTGGGAGAGGGGGCGGGGGTGAGGGCGGTTTTGGTGAGTGAAGTATATTCGTGCCAAATTTTGCCTGTCCCGATCGCACTCACCCACAAGTTGATGATCAAGGTGTTAGTCAGAGTGTCATGACTGGTCTGGATGCCATGTTTCACGCCAGACATTCCCCAAGTTTTTCACAATTGGGCTGTAGTCTCTGGATAGAGCAAAACAGATTGGCTCCCCGTCCAGAACGTCATTGTCACTCCTGTTAAGTTGGTGTTTATGCAATCTATCCCCTTGATGCCGCAATTGAGAAGTTGGTGGAAGCAACGCTGGTGCCGAGTGCGGTCTGCTGTTGGGGTGTGGTTTGGGTTGGCGCTAGCGCTTGCAGTTTTGGTCAATGCTTGCGGCAGCAGTCAGGCGCAAACGCTCAAACCGCTTCGGGTAGGCATTACCAGTTGGGCTGGTTTTGATATCGCCTTGTATGCTCAAGCCACCGATTTATTTAAACAACGGGGTTTAGATGTGGAGTTTGTCCGGTTTGACAACCAGCAGGACTCCAGCCGAACGGTCATGCGGGGGGGATTGGATGCCGCCTTTGTGTCGTTTTGGGATGTGATGCAGGTAGAGCCAGGTAAGAATAAGCCAGTCGTATTACTAACTACCAATATTTCTGCCGGAGCCGATGGGATCGTGGCCAGTCCCAATCTCCACGCGGTCAAAGATCTGCGCGGTAAAAAAGTGGGAGCGAAGTTGGGAACGGTCAACCATTTAATTTTATTGGAAGCCTTAAAAGCGCATCAGATTCAGCCCTCGGAGGTGCAAATCCTGAATTATTCGAATGATGTGGCGGCTCAGAAGCTCAAGGCGGGCGCGATCGATGCCGCAGTTTTGTGGGAACCCTTACTCGGTGCAACCGCGCAGAGTATGCAGGGCAATGTGATTCACACCACGAAGCAGGTCGATAGTTTAGTGATAGATGTCCTGATGTCCAGTGATCAGACTGTAGCCACGAAGTCCGTCGAACTGAAGCAATTTATGTTGGCGTGGTTTGATGTGATGCATGCCGTGGAGACTCAACCCACCGTTGTATTTGATGCTGTTGGGAAAAAACTGGGTCAAAGTGGGACAACGTTCGCCAATGATTATGCGGGGTTGAAGAAAGGGGATATTGCCTTGAATCAGCGGATGTTTGCACCTGCAGGACGGCTTGATGTGGCAAAAGATGACATTATTCAACTGCTGAAGGCAGATCCCCGGCATGGTCGGCGAATTCGAAAAGATGTTGTGATTGCACCGACGTTGGTGAATGAGGCCATGTCAGGTTGGCAATCATGACACAACAACCGTCGAAGCGTCATTTATCGCATCAACTCTTACTGGGCTTTGGAATTTCTTTGGTAACGGTTGGTTTTGCTACTCTAGGCTTAAACTACTTTCTGATTCAATCCAACTTAGAAAAGGAACTAGAACAACGCGCCCAATCCATTACGCAAGGCATTGGGTTTTCCACTGAAGGCTTAATCGAATTAGGCAACACCAGCATCATCAAACGAGTGGTACAGAACTATGCCACCCTGCCCACTGTGACGGAAGTGGCGATCGTCACGCCAACTGGGCAAACACTAGCTCGCAGTGGCCCAGCACTCCAGCATCCCCCCTATGCCACCATTCATCCCGAATTGGCTCAGATTTTAGACCAATCGGCGCAAACGGGTGCTGATGCAAGTTATCGCACGACTATTGACGGCAAGCCCGTCTTAGTCGAAATTTTGCCGTTTAGCAGTACGTTGTTTGGGCAGGCCGATCGCAGTGGCTTAGCGATCGCCATCCTGGATGTAGAAGCACTCCATGCCCAAACCTGGCAGACGTTTTCCACCTCGACGGTGGTCTTGCTCGTCGGCATGGCGGCAATCCTGGGGCTGATGGTGAGCGTGATTCAACGGTTTGTATTACGTCCGCTGCAAAATCTAAATCAAGCTGTGATTGAACAACATGATCTAGAAAACTTTGCCCTGCCTGACGGGTTACCCGATAACGAAATCAAATTTTTGGCCGAGACAATTCAAGTTACAGCCAATCGGGTAGAAGCTTACCAACAGCAACTCCGGCAACAAACGCAGGATTTGGAACAAGCTAACCAGGATCTGCGCCAAGCGAAAGAAATTGCTGAAGCCGCAAGTCGCACCAAAAGCGAGTTTCTGGCGAATATGAATCATGAACTGCGCACGCCGCTCAACGGCATTTTGGGTTATACCCAGATTTTGCAGCGCGACCCAGCCACGACCGCGAAACAACAAAAGGGGTTGGGGATCATCCATCAATGCGGCACTCACCTGTTGACCTTAATTAACGACATTCTGGATTTGTCCAAACTCGAAGTGCAGAAAATGGAACTGTATCCGCAGGATTTCCATTTCGCTAATTTCCTGGCATCAACTGCGGACATGTGTCGGATTAAAGCTGAACAAAAGGGGATTGAGTTTCGCTCTCAATTGGCCAATAACCTGCCAGCAGCCGTTCATGCGGATGATAAACGGTTACGGCAAGTGTTGCTGAACTTACTCAGTAATGCTGTCAAGTTTACCGATCAAGGCACCGTCACGTTTCGCGTCGAGGTCGTAGAAGCAACTTCCGTCACGTCAGCAAAAATTCGATTTCAGGTGCAAGACACGGGCACGGGCATCCCTGCCGATCAACAGGAAACTATTTTTCTGCCGTTTGAGCAAGCGGGCAAGCGCGATCGCAACCATGAGGGCACCGGATTAGGGTTAGCCATCAGCCAGCAAATCATTCAAAAAATGGGCAGCACCATCCAGGTGGAAAGCAGTCTAGAGCACGGCAGTCGGTTCTGGTTTGAGTTAGTTCTGCCCGTAGCGTTGAACTGGCGGGTGGAAGCTGTACCGAGTGCCCCAACGGTGCTTGGGTACGAGGGCGCACAACGGCACATCCTAGTGATTGATGAGCACCTCGAAAATCGCCTAGTGATGATTCATCTGCTGGAGCCACTGGGGTTTAAGGTGAGCGCTGCTAGTAGTAGCCAGACGGGTTTAGAGATGGCGCTCCAGCGGCAACCAGATGTGATTATTACAGATACGATGCTGACGGGAATGGATGGCTTCGAGTTGATCCGGCGTTTGCGGCAACTACCCGACCTGAGCACTACGCCCATCATTGCCTCGCCCGCTAGTTGCTCTCAAGTCCATTTGCAGGCGAGCCGAGCGGCGGGATGTCGTAGCTATCTGCCCAAACCGATCGAATTAGCACAACTCTTAACCGAATTGCAGCGATTGTTAGATTTGCAATGGCGCTACGAAGCCGTTCCTGTTGGCTCCCCGCCGATCGCGATGGAACTGCAGGGTGATTTCGTCGTCCCACCGGCGATCGAACTTACAGCACTTTATGCCGCAGTGGAGGGGGGCTTTATGACTGATGTGCAACAAGAGGCTCACCGCATTAAACAATTAGACACCGCCTATATTGCCTTTGCAAATCGCCTGCTGGAGTTAAGTCAACAATTTGACGATGAAGGCATTCTGCGATTGCTGGCAGCAAAAATTTAGTGCACACAAGATTTTCACAATCACGCATTAAATTCAGGTTAGAACAAATTCTCGATCGGTTCATCCGCTCCCAAATTTGGTCTAATCCATCTTCCAAGCTGGGTTAAAACTGTTCATCCCAGACCATAGCTCCAGGGATCTGGCATGAATAAATGTCCGTTAGTCTATATCAGGATTTTGCGATGTCAGTTGATGCTATTGCCCAGGAAACTACAATTCTAGTGGTTGATGATAATCCAACCAATTTGCAAGTCTTATTCGATTTGCTAACAGAACAGGGGTACCGGGTCGCGATCGCCAAAAGTGGTGAAATTGCCTTACAACGGTTGCAAATTGCCCAACCCAATTTGATTTTGCTGGATGTCATGATGCCAGGTATCGATGGCTTTGAAACCTGTCAGCAGATTAAGGCGAATCCCGACACCAGCGATATCCCGATTATTTTTATGACTGCCTTATCGGATGCAGTAGATAAGGTGAAAGGACTGAATTTGGGGGCAGTCGACTACATCACCAAGCCCATTCAGCATGAAGAAGTGCTGGCGCGCATTCGGGTGCATTTACAACTGCGTAACGCCACTCGCCTGATGGAATTACGCACGTTAGAACTCAATCAAACCTTAGAGCGACTCCAGCAAACCCAACAACATCTGGTGCAGGGTGAAAAAATGTCGGCGCTGGGTCAATTGGTGGCTGGCGTAGCGCATGAAATTAATAATCCAGTCAACTTCATCCACGGCAACTTAAATTTTGTGGAAGAATACGTTGGAGATTTATTGACATCTATCGCCCTCTACCAAAAGCACTATCCTGATCCGGCAGCAGAGATTCAGGACTGGGAAAAAAATTTAGATCTAGAGTTTTTACAAACTGATTTAACCAAAATGTTGGGATCGATGCACATGGGCTGCGATCGCATTCGCCAACTCGTGCTCTCCCTCCGCAACTTCTCTCGCCTGGATGAAGCAGAACTAAAGCCAGTCAACATTCATGAGGGGATTGAGAGTACCCTGGTGATTTTGCAACATCGGTTGAAAGCCAATTCGACTTTGCCAACGATTCAAATTGTGCGTGACTATGGGCAACTGCCGGAAGTGGAGTGTTACCCCAGCCAACTGAATCAGGTGTTCATGAATATTTTGAGTAATGCGATCGATGCCCTGGAAGAAAAGCATCAGCGTCATCAGTCCTACAGCCACCCAGAGCCTTACCCAGAAGCCGCGATCGCGGCTCCTACGATTACGATCCACACCACCCTCATGAATTCCCACTGGATCTCAGTGCGCATTACAGATAATGGCATGGGGATGACGGAAACCACACGAACTAAACTGTTTAACCCCTTCTTCACCACTAAATCAGTTGGTAAAGGGACTGGCTTGGGCCTGTCCATCAGTCATCAAATTGCCACCGAAAAACATGGTGGCAGGATTGAGTGTTTTTCGACCGTGGGAGAAGGGACGGAGTTTGTGGTACAAATTCCCATTCAGCAAGGATTTGCCGCAACACCGGTTCCAGCACGAGTGATGGTTGAGTGTTAACGGTCGAGGACTGCCGTTAGCTGCCCCGACCGGAACGACTGGCGGCAACCCCAGCCCCGATCGCTGGAAGTCAGTTGGGGCTGGGACGATGCCACTCGGCGATCGCGGCGGGATGAGTCCTACTATGCGGAGCGCGGGCTGATAGTCTGGGCGGGCAAGATGCCCACCCCACGGTAGGTTAATTCATGCCTTAGTCCACTAGGCGATCGCGATGAAGTCGGCGCCGGTCAAACTGCTGGACTGCAAGTTATTGACCACTGCCAGCACTTCACGGGTGCTGGTCAGACGAATCAGGGTATCCGTCACCTGGTTGCCAACCCCTTGGGCGATCGTGAGTTGCCCAAAGGTGAGGCCACCCGACAAGCCAATGCGATCGACCCCATCGCCGAAATCGAGGATGGTATCGGTGCCTGCGCCTGCCGCCAACACGAAGGTATCCACGCCCGCGCCCCCTTGCAGGGTGTCGAAGCTAGCGCCGCCATTCAGCAGATCGTTGCCCGCATCGCCACTGAGGAAGTCACTGCCCGCCCCACCGAGGAGCGTGTCATTGCCATCCCCACCCCGCAGCAGATCGTTGCCACTCAAGCCGCGCAGCACATCGTTGCCACCCTGACCGTTGATCACGTCATCCGAGTTGTCAAACCCCGCGGTGTCGTTGTTCAAATCGTTCAGGAAAGTAACCGAGTTGCGGTTGAAGATCTGGCTAGGAGTCGCGTCGGCGTTAAACACATCGAAGCTATCTTGAGTACTGGTTTGCCCTGCAAAGAGAATGTTCCCCAAATTGACACCAGCCCCAGTGGAACGACTCAAGTTATCGAGGTTTTCGAGCTTGAAGTTGCGCAGAATGGCTCCTGTGCTGGCGATGCCGTCAAAACTGACGATCAGATCGGTGCCATCCTGGGTCAATAGCAGGTTACGGGCGGTTAACCCGGTTCCCACAAAGCGCAGGGTATCGGTTTCAGCGACGACACTCTCGGTGGGGAAGGTGCCGCGACCGACACCGCCGAAATTCACCGCAACAGCGAAACCTTCACCCTGATTGATGGTGATCGTCTTTTGGCCACCCGTTCCATCGGTCAATTCCGTCAGCCGGATGCCGAACAGGGTTTGGTACATCAGCCGATAGATTTCGGTGTTGTCCAAAGTGCTGGGAAGCAGGTCGGAGTTCAATCCAAATGCCTTGGAGACAATGCTGCCAGGGAAGTCGGGCGTGCCGACCCAACCGACCCCAAAACCACCCATTGCGCCATCCAGACTGGGACGAGATTGGAATGCCGTCCAGGGAGCCAGCCGACCGTTCACCCCATCCAAAGGATTATTAACTGCTTGCGCTGCCGTCCTGGTAGGATTGACACCCAACGTTGGCGGCGTGGTTAACGGGGTGGTGGGGAAGCCTGGTGCAAAGGGCGTGGGTTGCCAAACTTGGAGCCCCCCCGCTTCACTGTCGGCGGCTGTCAGCAGTAAGGTGTTGGGGTTGGTATTGCGGATGAAGTCCATCGCCACCCCGATCGCGGCATCGGCTCGGAGTGCCGCCTGAATCGTGCCCGCAGCATTATTGGCATTAGCCAAGTTATCTGTCCCTTCTTCTTCCAACACCACAAAGAAGCCTTGCGGATCGCTGGAAACGGCGGTCAGAGTCGCCTGCAACATGTCGGCCACGGTGGGCGGGGTGAGATTGCCGGGTTGCCCATAGGGGGACAGGTTGCGAGCGGCCAGATCTTCTTCAGCTCGGCTGTTGTAGGTGTCTTCCCAAGCAAACACGCCCAGGATCTTTTCACCCGCTCTCACGGTTGCTAACTCGGCGGCGGTGTAGAGGACGCGATAGCCTAGGCGTTGGGCTTCGGCAATCAGGTTAAGGCCGTCCGCGCGGGCTCCCGTCTGGTTGAGCGAACCGCCGAACCGTCCAGCGACACCTGCTGGTAACATCCACCGTTCGCCGCCGCCCATGATCACTTGAGCGCCAGACTCCAGAATCAATTGGCGAATGATTTCATTGTTATCGCTGCGATTTGCAACAGTGGCCAGGAATGCGCCCGAACCGGGTTCACTGATGCGACCGGAGTTGATCACCGCGATCGCCTTCCCAGCATCCCGCGCCTCTTCCATGATGGAAACGCCAACTTTGCCAGACAGCGACGTGACCAGGCTACCGTCTGCGTTCAAGCCGTAGGAATCCTGGAAGACCTTGACCCCATGCGCATGAACGACGCCACTCCCGTCGGAACTGCCCGTCAGTTGGTCGGTCAAATGTCCTAGATAGACCCCGCTGTCGGTCATCATGTCCCAATTCAACCGCCCATCGGGTCCCTGACTGACAAATCGGGCGGCAGCCATCATGGAAGGACTGTGCCCATCCGGGTGAATGAAGATCACGTTCCCGGTGCTGGCAGTCGCGGCGGGTGGGGCGATCGCTTGAGGTACCGGGCGATCGGGAATGTCCACTTCCGGGAACAGGGTTTCGTACATGATCCGGTAGATGTCGGTGTTATCCACCGTGGCGGGCAGGCGATCGGCGTTCAACCCGTGGGCTTTCGAGACGATCGACCCGGCAAAGTCAGGCGTTCCCACCCAACCCACACCAAAGTTGAACTGCTCCCCATTGGCCGCAGGTGCCGAGGTGAAGACCTGTGTCCCCCGTCCGGTCTGACCATCCAGCGGATTGGCAAACGCCCCACTAGGTTGACCGGGAAGGTTGGTGGGGTTCGTGTTCACCGTCCCGACATTGCCAGCAGGTAAGGGATCGCGAATTTGCAAACCACCCGCATCACTATCGGCGGCGGTCACAATCAGGGTGTTGGGGTGGCGATCGTAGAAGTCTAACGCGGCTCCGATCGCGCCATCAGTGCGGCGTAAGGCTTCCAAAATGCCAGGGGCATTGTTGATATTGCCAAAGTTGTCGGTGCCTTCTTCTTCCAACACCGTGAGCGAACCATTCTGGAACTTAGGATTGCGCTCCATAATGGTTTGCGCTGCTGCCAGCATTTCGCCCACCGTGGGCGCAGAGGGCACATAGAACGGGGTGTTAGTAGCAATCAGGTTTTCTTCCACCCCCGACAGGTTCCCAGTGGCAGTCCGGATATTGTCGTTAAAGGTGTCTTCATTGGCA
Organism: Cyanobacteriota bacterium; assembly: GCA_027482985.1. Taxonomy (GTDB): domain Bacteria; phylum Cyanobacteriota; class Cyanobacteriia; order Leptolyngbyales; family Leptolyngbyaceae; genus JSC-12. The sequence continues at coordinate 3,186 of JAIXVO010000435.1, read as the reverse complement.
AAAATACCCAGCACCTTGGTGACTGTGGGATTATTCACCGCCGCCTGAAGTTGCGCTTCGGTATAAACCACCGTGTAACCCAGTTGTTGCGCCCGCTCGATTAAATTGATGGTGGGCCGCTGGCTGGCACTGGTGGAAATGGCATCCAGTTGTGCCGCACTGGTGGCGTAAGCGCTAGCCCCAGCGGGAGGTTGGGTGCCAACGGGTAAGTAGTTGACCAGCCCCCCGCCCAAAATGACATCAATCCCGGATTCCACCACCTGCCGCGTAATTTCGGCAAATTGGGCGCGGGGGAAGCGCTCGAACCCCGTTAAGCCGGATGGCACATCATCCTGCCCCACCTGCGCTGCGAAAGCACCCGTGCCAGGTTCGGCGATCGCCCCGGAGTTGATCAAAGCCGTGGCTTTACCGGCACCCACTGCTTCTTGCATGATGGTTTGATTGCGTCGGCCAGAGGCGGCAATCAAGTCAGTTTCGACAAACCGACCGCTAGCATCGACGACCGGAGTGCCATCTGGATTGCGCACCACTTCAAAGCCAAAGGATTCGGCATAGGCTTTGGCTCCCGTGGCATGGGTGACTGCCCCCGCGTTCGAGGTGCCCGTCAGTTGATCTTCCATGTGCCCCAGATAAACGCGGGCTTCATCGAGTTCGTCCCAGTTCAGGCGACCGTCCGGGCCTTCATCCACAAAGCGGGCAAACGCAAAGTGGGCAGGGCTGGTGCCATCGGGGTGGATAAAAATAACGTGATTACCGGCCATAGTGCTCCAAATTTTGGTAGAGGGATAATGAACGACGGTGTAGACGCACGACAACAAGAGACCGCAATCGCGGTCAAAACAGGGGGTATGAAGATGAAGCATTCGTCTTTTCAGGAAGAAAAGAACGAACGATAAGTGAGCACTTGAGTCAAAACACTGAAGGCAAGGAAAGATTTAAAGCGCCAGTGCTGAATAAGCATCCTGAATCGCTACAGCCACGTTGGATATGGTGATAGCGACCTCTTTTGACTCAGTGAAAACTCTGTTTGACTGGAGTCAAAGTAATCTTTTTGAGTAAATCAGCACGAGAAACCACTGATATTACTTAGGATTTCATCAACAGATTAAAAACTTGTTAAGAGAGTAGGGAAGTTTCGATTAAGAAATGAAATTCAAACCCAATCCTCAAGATTGATAAGTCTAATCCTCAATGTGCGCTACAAAACTGACTTAAGCGGGCTGAATCAGGTAATGATTAAAGCGATCGCGCAATTGTTCCGCACTCAATCCCTGTGTCCAATACTCGACGATCGCATGACCAAAGGCCCAGGCATTGCGATCGGGTGGGTTGGGATTGTCTAGGAGCACAGGCCAGAGTGCCAGGAGGTCAAAAGTGCGAGGCGTGTTTGCCTCTTCACTGAGCAAGTTGAACAGGTCGTAGGCCATCTGCAATTTGCCGATCACCACAGGCAATTGTTCGATCGGAATTTGCTCAGCCAGCAGATAGGCAAGCGTTGGGCTACCCGTCGTTAAGGTGGAGATAAACGATAAGACGGGACTCTTGAGCAACGCCGTTAAGCCCTGAGTGGTCGCCATTTGGAAGGTGTAATGGTCAATGATTTTGGCACAGGCGATCGTGCGAGCACTCTGGTTGCGCAAAAACCGCGCCAAGCGCAGTTGTTTCACGGGATCGATCGAGTCCACCAAGCTGAGGGATAACGCCTCCAGATTCCAGGCGGCACGGTTCAATGTCAGATCGCTGGTGACGATCGGCAACACAAACTCACACCACTCATCCAACGCCTGTGCCCGATACTGAATCGCTTCCCGAATTGCCACTTCCTTCGGGCGATCGCCCCACTCCCAATCATAAGGGGGTTCCCATTCCCGAATCGGGCGGAGTTTGTCCACCTGCGTCACGATCGCGATCGCGGGGAGGTCGGGCACATCGGCCTTCACATCTTTGAGAAAATCCACATCCATCTGTAATGCCGGATCGAGACAGGGCGTTACCAACAACAACAAATCCGCCTGCCGCGCTCGGTCTAACACCAACTCGCGAAACTCCTCCCGTTGCGCCTGTTCATAACCAGGCGTATCCCACAGCGTCAGACTTTCCCCCGTATCCGCCTGCCAGTGGTAATCCCGAATCGCATCCGTACTGGGTAAGACATCCACAGCCGCGGTCGCGGCCACAAACAGCGTATTGATCAGGCTACTTTTGCCGGCCCCCGTGCGCCCCACTAACAAAATGTTGACAGGTTTGGCCTCGACCTGTTCGACGGGTGCCGCCTGCGCCAGAATCGCCTCCAAGGTTTGGGTTGGCGCTGCGGCTGGGGCGATCGCGGGGAGCGTGTCCAGGCTGGGCAGTTGCCCACTGTAAAGGGCGATCGCCTGCCGACTGAGATTGCGTAACGCCGCTTCCTTCAGCAGTTGCCCCAAGTTCAGCAGCAATTGTTGATTCGCCTGATTGGTGTACTTCTGAGTCGCCTGCCGCGCTGCTGCTGCCGCCGGATTCAGCAACCATTGCGCCCAACTCCAGACCCGTAACACTTTCCGCGCCGATGGTTCCAATTTTTGATACACCTCATATGCCTGCACCGCCTGCCCCACCGTCACTTGATTCAACACCGGTGCCAGTTTTGTCATCCACTGATCCAGGTCATCCACCGTCCCGCGAATCAACGTATAGGCTTGCGGCACGTAAATGTTCAGTAACGGTCGCTGGACTTCCGGGTAATAAGCATGTGCCGTATCTGCCACCAACTGCTGACACCGACTCCAAAACAGCCCCCAATCTAGCCACATCGGGGGATCGGTTTTGGCAGTTGCCAGCGCTCGTTCCAATGCCGCAGCGGCTTGTTGCGCCGTGGGCTGCGTGGAAGCTGTCGCCTGGATCGCATTGGATTCCAGTTCTTCCGTCACTTCCGCGATCGCTGTTTCCACCTGCTGCAACATGGGTTGCGTCCACCGCACCAACAAAAACCGCCACCCGACGAAGACGACCGTGAAAATCGCCCAGATCCAACTCAAATGCCAGGTGTGGATCTGTCGCCCCGCAGCAATCAGGAGAAACCCCGCGATCGCCCCCACGGGCAACACCAACACGCCCCATTGCCACAGTTTCAGTCGTAACATTGCCGTCTCCCGGATGACATTGTTTTTAGTTTAGAGGGAGGGGAGGAATGTGAGGGAGGGGGAGGGA
>JAIXVO010000673.1 GCA_027482985.1 Cyanobacteriota bacterium | reverse complement strand
TTTATTGGCATTGTCAGCCACGAATTACGGACACCTTTAACGGCGATTCAAATGTCATTGGGTTTGGTGCAATCGGGGGTATATGCGAAGAAGCCCGACAAAGCGCAACGGATGATTGAAATTGCCCTGGCAGATACTCATCGGTTGGTCAATCTGGTCAACGATATTCTGGATCTGGAACGGTTAGAGTCGGGGCGGTTGATTCTAGACCGATCGACCTGCAAGGCGATGGATTTAATGCAAGCGGCAGTCGATGGCGTGCAGGCGATCGCCCAACAGCACTCGATTCAACTCCAGATTGTGCCTACCCAGGTGCAGGTGTGGGCAGCGGCAGACAGCATTCTGCAAACCCTGACAAACTTACTCAGTAATGCGATTAAATTTTCGCCGCCCCACTCCACTGTGATGCTGGCTGCCACCCCGCAGTTAGAGGCGGCGCTGTTTCAGGTGCGCGATCAGGGGCGAGGCATTCCTGAGGATAAACTAGAACTGATTTTTGGGCGTTTCCAACAGGTGGATGCTTCCGATTCGCGCGAAAAAGGCGGCACTGGTTTGGGGCTACCCATTTGTCGCAGTATTATCGAACGGCATGGCGGTAAAATTTGGGCGGAAAGTACGCTCGGTAAGGGCAGTACTTTTTGTTTTACGCTGCCCCTAGCCACACTGGAGTAATTCTACGACCTGGAACCTTGATGAGCGATCGCAAGATTTTAATTGTGGATGACGAACCCCACCTGCGCGAACTGGTGCAAGCCTGTCTGGAAGATCTGGCTGGCTGGGAAACACTGACGGCGGATTCGGGCGAAGTCTGCCTCAGCCTGCTCCAAACGCAAACTGTAAATGTAATTTTGTTGGATGTTTCTATGCCGGGAATGAACGGTATCGCAGTCTACGAACAGTTGCAAGCCAACCCCCTCACGCAATCAATTCCAGTAATTTTGTTGACTGCCAAAGTGTTACCTAGCGATCGCGCCAAATTTACCCAAATGGGAGTCATGGGCGTGATTTCTAAACCGATTGAACCGCTGACGTTAGTCGCGGAAATCGCTGAAATCCTGGGCTGGGAAACCTAATCCCCATGGTCGTTGGCGCGCCTGCCCACGCGTCGCGATCGCCGCTGCCGTGATGGGTGACGGCGGTGCAGACACCTACCCAGCATTGGCTCTTGCCGCCCCGACTTGTCCTAAGTGTTCTGACTAAAGCTATATCTTTACCAAATCTCCATCTTTGCTGGTTAGGATGCAACTGAATAAAGCTGTAACTGAGATGACACCTGGCCACAAAGGGGGGCGAGTGACCGCTAAAAGAATTTTATTAATTCACTCCGAAACCAGTGTGCAGGAGGTGTTGCATGCCTGTTTAACCTATTTGGGGGGGTGGCAAGTGAGCAATGCCAATTCTCCCCTGGAAGGACTGTACTGGGCAGAGCAAGAATGCCCTGATGCGATCGTGTTCGATTTATCGACCTCTGGTATGAACTGGTTTACTTTTCTCCAACGCTTACGCAATCATCCGACGACGTGTGATATTCCTGTGGTGTTGATTGCGGCCGAAGCGAGGTGGCTGAATACGGCTCCCTTAAAACATTTTCAAATCGCCGGGGTGATTGATTATTCGTCGCAACCCGCTCATCTGCCTCAAAAAATTGCCATCCTCCTCAATTGGGCTAATGGTGAGGCTTCTATCGAAGCGTCAGACTCTGGCTAATCATTTCAGCATCCAGTTTACGAACGGTGTTGACTGAGATGATAAGTATATTCTTCTTTTGAGATTTTTTAGTGCTCAGATCATTTCAAATGAAGTTTCTCATCTTTACCAAATCTCCATTTTTGCAGTTTAATTTGGAAGCTATGAGTGGTGTGTTCCCCTGATTTTTTTGCTGCTGCTTCGATTTCACTCCTTGGCTCCAGGTCGCGATCGCGACATCCCCTTTGTAAAAACTGATTTAACTATGAATCACCTCCCTCCCTTTTTGTTTCCATATGTCCGGTATCGGGGAAAATTTAGTCCTCAAAATTTAGCGTTGAACGCGAACTTGCAAGAATTTGCGCAAAAAGTCGATATTATTTGCAACTTAGAAACAGCGGGTAAAATTTCTCCCCAGACCGCTTATAAGCAGCTCTCAAGCCTCTGGAGCCAACTGCAAGTTGGCTATGAAAACTTACACGGTTCATAGGCGACGTTGCGAGTCTGTCTGACCTGACAGGCTGGCGGTGAAGTTTTTGAGAACCTGCTGCATTGATTACTGGTTTAGGAGTGGCACGACTTGTGAATAATCCCCCTCAAGGTCAATTACAACAAAGGTTGAACAACTGGCTGACCTTTGCCTATCTGCCGTTGAGCCTGGGTGGGCTGGCAACGACTTTGGTGATCTGGCGATGGCAACGGTTGGGAGTGGGTGGATTGGCCTTACCTGCCGCTGGGGTCGGGTTTTCCTGGGGATTGGCAGGTGCCGTGCTTGGAGTTTGGCTGGGGGTGTTGGTGGTCTATCTAGGGCTGCGAGCCGAGCGGCAGGTGCGCCACACCCGCATTATGAATCAACAGCTTCAGGCTGAAATTGACCAACTCCGTCAGGTGGAAGCCCATTTGCGGACCCATGAAGACCGCTGGCAATTGGTCTTACGTGGCAATCATGCGGGCATTTGGGATTGGAACGTCAGCACGAACGAAGTGTTGTTCACTGAGAATTGGAAAACGTTGTTAGGATTTAAGTCTGAACAGATTTCCAATCAATTCACAGAATGGTCACACCGAGTCCATCCAGATGATTTTCCCCACGTCAATCAAACCTTACAAGATTACTTCGATCGCAAAATCTCATGCTATCAAGTTGAGTATCGCCTTCAGTGCCAGGATGGGACTTATAAATGGATTTTAGATCGCAGTCAAGCCCTCTGGAATGAGATGGGCAAAGCCGTTCGTCTGGTGGGGTCGCATACTGATATTACGGTGCGCAAACAAACCGAACTGGCACTGCAACAGAGTGAAGCCCGCTATCGGGAGTTAGTCTCGCACTTAAATACGGGGATTATGGTGCATGCCCCCGATACACGGATTATTGGCTGGAATCAAAAAGCCTGTGATGTGTTGGGGCTCACCCGCGAGCAGCTATTTGGCAAAAGTGCAAATGATCCAATCTGGCATTTGGTGCGGGAGGATGGCACGGTGATGCCGCTAGCCGAATATCCCGTCAATCACGTGTTGACCACCCAACAGCCGCTCCACAATCGCATTGTCGGGGTGCAACACGATCGCCAAGATCGACGCTGGATGCTGGTGACAGCCTTTCCTGACTTTGATGCCCAGCAACAACTGACGCAAGTGGTGGTGACGTTTATTGACATTACGCGCTTGAAGCAAGCCGAGGCCGACTTGCGATCGCTGACTGCAGTGATGGAACATGCGGTTTCAGGGATTGCGCAGCTGGATGCGGCGGGGCGTTACCGTTATGTCAATCAGGTCTATGCCTCCCGTCTGGGCTCCCTCCCGGTTGACCTGATCGGGCTGGATTGGCACCAAACGGCTCATCCTGAAGATTTACCCCAGTTGCAACAGGCTTACCAGGAGATGCGTCAGACGGGGAAGGTGGAGGTGGAAGCCCGCGGACGGCGGCAAGATGGCTCGATCTTCTACAAACAACTGGTGATGGTGGCTACCAATGACGAGGATCAGCAATTCATGGGTCACTACTGTTTTTTGAAAGATATCAGCGATCGCAAACAGACTGAAGCGCTGCTGTTGCAAAGTGAAGAAAAGTTCCGGACGGCGATCGACTTCACCTACAACTGGGAATATTGGCAGGCTCCCGATGGCACTTTCATTTATGTCTCGCCGTCCTGCGAACGGATTACGGGATACATTCCCACTGAGTTTATCGAGTATCCGTATTTACTCCAAAAAATTGTGCATCCCGACGACTGCGATCGCTTTCTACAGCATGACTGTACTGATGTGAATATGGATGGTGTGATGGAATTTCGGATCATCCACCGCAATGGCGAGCAACGCTGGATTTCCCATGTGTGTCAGCCTGTGTTTAATGCGGCCGGGGTTTATTTAGGGCGACGAGCCAGTAATCGGGATGTGAGTGAACGGGTGCAATTGACGCTGGAGCGGGAAGCAGCGGTGATGGCGCTGCGCCAAAGTGAAGCCACCAAGCAAGCCATGATTGAAGCGATTCCAGATTTATTGATCCGCATGCGAGTTGATGGTACCTATGTTGACTTCGTTTCAAACAACAACTTTAACATCATTAACCGTGACCATATCCGCCAGAATGTCAACGTGTTTGACATTCTCCAGCCTGATTTAGCGCAACTCCGCTTGTACTATGCTCAACAAGCCTTAGCCTCTGGACAGACCCAAACTTATGAACATGAAATTGACATCGACCACCAACGTTATTACGAAGAAGTTCGAATTGTGCCCTTGCTCCCGGATGAACTGCTGGTCATGGTGCGGAACATTAGCGATCGCAAACAGGCAGAGATCGATCTGCGGCATCAGAAAGAAATGTTCCAAGCGATTGTCGATCACATCCCGGTCATGATTACTTTATGTGATCCGCAGGGCCAGTTTGAATTGATCAATCCCGCCGTGGAACGCATCATGGGGTGGTCAATGGCGGATTGGCAGCAGCCGGACTTTTGGACTCAATGTTATCCCGATACGGGCGATCGCCAGCAAGTGTTGAATGGCATCCAGGCTGCCACCGGAGAGTGGCAGGAGCTGACTACAATGACTGCCTCTCGGCGACTGATCGCAACGAGTTGGGCGCATGTTCGGCTTTCCAATGGTTATGGCGTGGGCATTGGGCAGGATATCAGCGATCGCAAGCACAGAGAAGCTGTGGTACTCCAAGCGGTAGCGGCAGCAGAGGCGGCGAATCGAGCGAAGAGTATGTTCCTCGCTAATATGAGTCATGAATTGCGGACACCATTGAATGTGATTCTCGGCTTTGCGGAAGTAATGACCCATGATCCGGCTCTCACCCCAACCCAATTACAAGATCTGCAAACCATTCACCGCAGCGGCGATCACCTGTTGCGCCTGATTAACGATATTCTCGACCTTTCCAAGATTGAAGCCGGGCACACCGAGATCGAGGCCACTGGATTTGAT
>JAIXVO010000570.1 GCA_027482985.1 Cyanobacteriota bacterium | reverse complement strand
AGGTGGGCTTGGCACCCTGATTAAAGCCCAATCGCTGCCGAGCTTGTTGCATTAAGTCTGCAATGTTGACAACAGATGCCAGTTTGTTCACTGACAGAAACTCCTCCTGTTCAGAAAGTTCCAGGTTGTAAGGAATCACACCCAGCACTGGCAATTTGCTGGCCTCTTTCACCTCTTCCGGGGTGCGGAAGACATTGCTCAGCTTATCTAGCAACAGCGCTACGCCAATCCCTAATAGCAAACCCAGAATGGCTCCCAACATTGCCGCTCGCTTCGTGCTGTTGGCGGACGGCACTGGATCGCTCGGCGGTGTCAGAATTTGCCAGGGTGCCTTGCGCTGACCCGCATCAATTCGGAGCGCTTCCCGTTTGGTCAAAAACTGATTCAGGTTTTCGGTCGCAATCTTCAATTCGCGCTGGATATCGGTATATTGCCGGGAAATCACAGAGAGTTGTTTGACCTGTCGATTCAAAGCTGTTTCAGACTGCACCAAAATCGCATTGCGCGCTTCTAATTCCCGAATTCTGCCAGCCAGTTGTGCTTGCACCCGTCGCCCTTCCCGCTGCAACAGGGGTAACAAATTTTCCTGCTGATCCCGTAATGCCCGGATATTGGGTGCATCGTCAAAAAACCGGCTGGACTTTTTGGCAATCTGGCTTTCAACTTCTAACAATTGGTTCAGCAGCGCCTGGTAGCGGGCATTATCATTCACGGCGGAGGAAGCTAGAGAATCCTCCGCCGTTGCCTGTAACTGGCTACTTAAGTCCTGGTAAAGCGCACGCGCCTCATTCAACTTGATCTGGGTTTCCAGCCGTTGTTGTCCCAGCCCAGCAGTCTGATCCGCCAACTGCTTACTGGTCGATTCGGGATCAATGAGATTATATTGCTGGCGGAAGGATTGCAACTGGTCTTGCAGATTGGAAACCCGTCGCCCCAAGATCGGCAGCTGATCCTCGACAAAATCAATGCCCTGGCGCACATCGGCTAGCCGCTCCTCCAGACTGTAATCCAGGTAGGCCGCTGAAACCAGTTTTAAGACATCTTTGACTTTATCTGGATTAACGTCGGTAAAGCTAACAGACAGGATTTCGGGACTGGTGGTAGCCACACTTAAACTACCCATGATCGCGGTTGAGGAGATATCTGAATATTGGGGCTTCAACTGATCAGCAATGGGAGTCAGAATTTTTGGACTGAGTAACAATTTCAGCTTCGTCTGATCAATTCCCCCTTCGCTGGATGACGCTTGGCGGCTGCTCAGGGTTTGGGTAACCGAAGAAATGACCTCCGCTTCCACGGTGATGGGTCTGGTCAGAATCTCGAAACTAGCCTGGTAAATCGGGGTGTTGGTCATTGCCCTTAAGACAGAGGCTGAAGTAATGACCGTTGCCACCCCCAGAATAATCGGAATCCGCCGTCGCAGAGCCGCCACCACTTGGCCTAAATTCAAACCGCCCTCGGCATCGTCGGGGGGTTGCGGCACAGCGTTAGCCAACGGTAACGATTGCGACCGTTTGCTGTGCCCATTCATCGACGGATTTTGAGAATGCGGGTCATTCACCATGGTGATCTCTGCCTATGGATGAATAAATTCGGTAACTTTAACTGTGTGTTGCGGGGGTGCTGCTCTGAGAATCAACCTTTACTCTATCTATCTCCCGCTAAATAGCAATACGTCGCTCTAATTATATAGCTATTCTTCATTGAACAACCGCCACTTGCGGCCAGGGTGAATCATTGATTGTCCCTGCCTGCGGCGCGGATGATTGCAAACATCACGCTGATCGCTAATTGCCCCCAACATTCGCCCCCCCGGTGATTGCACTTGGCCGACAAGGTTCACCCGCATACTTTCTGGCGCACAACTGCCCTATTGTACTGTTAGCCCTTATCCCAAGCTCCAACTCAATTGAAGTCAGTTGAGGGCGCGATCCACTGCGATCGCATGCTTGCCTGTAAACTGAGTCAGCTTAAGCATCTCGACTCGACTGCGATCGCCTGCCTCCCAAGTTAGTAGAAAGGTGCAATTCAATAAAAGACTGCCGGAGGTTGGATTGAGCGGCGAAATCTACTGACCACCGGGGGGGAGACGCTCCTACCAAGCCGTCGCCACAGGGGAGCGAGGAGCAAGGCAAAGAGTCCACTTAATTTAGATCAGCCTCCGGGTTAGGAGATGGCAAGAATTTGCGATCGCATTACAGAGTACATCCGACTATAAACGCTGATGGAGATAGTTTGACTTTCCTGGGTACTCATATTTACGGTCAATTAGTAATTAACCTAGTTAATACTTTTTCCCTTAATTAAAAGCCTCGATCGCATTGAGTCACAGCATCGACTACCAATGACTCCAGCCAGTCACCTCACGCCTGATCTTTTAGAATTAAAGCATCTGGCAATCTTCAATGCGATGCTGTACTATCAGTGCATCAATAGCCCACTGATACCATTGCTCGATCGCGAATTTGTATCCCTACTTGGTTCGCATTTGCAACGGGGATAAAACATTCAGTACGTGCTCAAGCTTGCTATCCTGATGCTGCACATTACGTCGTCAGCGAAAGACAAGAAAGAAGTTAGTCCGAATTATACCCTAGACGAAATACAGTTACCAGAAGATGATTTTTAAAAAAGTTATCCTCTATACGACAACGGTTTCTTTAAAGAAAAACCGAGATATTACGGAACCAGTGTGAAGATAGGGTGAATTTCGGTTTAAAAAGTCACGAGAAGATATAAATTACGTAAGACCATACCCTATAATCCCTGTTGATGAAAGAGTTTAAAGGGTCACGCGTGCATGTGCCAATTCTATGTTATTTGCCTGCAGTTGTTGAGTAAACCGCTCATTCCGGCTCTATTGCCGCTGTCAAACAAGCTGAGGATCATAGATTGAGGCTAGTCTGACCCTAGATTGAGATCAGGAAGTTGAGCAGTTTAAGAACATTAGCTGCGCTTGGTTCTTGAAATTTTCTCTGGTATTATGCTATCAATAGAATCTAAGTAATTACACCGAATTTCATGTCCTTGGGTGGGTTTAGATGCGTACATGAAGATCAAATTTCTTGATTTTTTTTGAGGTGCGCTTCATTCAGTGTGTTTTTAGGTAGAAATTTTTTAGTTGCGATCGCGATGCGGTTGCACAGGTTGCGCTGCGCGGTTGGCTGTAGTTGGTCTACAACCATTGTTACGAAGTCGGAAATGCAGGGACTCCATGAGCCTGCCAAACATTCTTTCCTTAACAACAGAGCGATATGAGCTTAACTCTAGAAAAGTCCCCCCCCCGGCAAAACATTATTGATTTGCCCGTGACCGCTTTACCGTTCAATGCCCAGATAGCCCTCATGTTGCGGTGGGCCAAGGCGAGATCGAGCCGAGCTGTTTGCATTGCTAACGTTCACATGTTGATCGAAGCCCATCAAAATGCCGACTTTGCGGCGGTGCTACGCGATGCTGATCTGGTGACACCGGATGGCATGCCGCTGGTCTGGATGCTGAAATTGTTAGGAGTGTCTGAGCAAGATCGAGTTGCCGGGTTAGATGTGCTCCTGGCATTGTGTGACTTGGCACCAGCAGAAGGAGTCAGCGTTTTCTTTCTGGGGTCTAAACCCGCAATTCTAGAGCGGATCAAAACTCGGCTTAGCGAGGAATTCCCCGCATTGCACATTGATGGGATGGAACCATTGCCCTTTCGCCCGTTAACTCAGGCCGAAGATGAAGCGCTGGTCCAAAAAATCAATGCGAGTGGTGCTGGCATTGTGCTGGTTTCGCTGGGTTGCCCCAAGCAGGAAACCTGGATTGCCGAGCACAAACATCGAGTGCAGGCGGTGATGGTGGGACTGGGTGGTGCTTTTCCGGTCTATGCCGGCATCCACAAACGCGCGCCCCAACTGGTGCGATCGACTGGCTTTGAATGGCTGTTTCGGCTAGTTCAGGAACCAGGCAGACTCTGGCGACGTTACAGTAGCACCATTCCGGTATTCGTCTGGTTAGCTTGTAAACAATTGGTTGCGACGGAAAAGGATTCTTCTTCCCAGGGCTTGTGATTGCATCCTGGTTGCTGCTGATTTTCAGGTGCTTGAAATCCCAGCAAGATTAGACGTATGAGCTTCAATACCATCACAAAAAACTGAATCAAGGGGAAATCAATGACGCAGCGGAAAAGGGTGCTCATTACTGGAATTACGGGGCAAGATGGATCTTACTTAAGCGAATGGTTATTAGAGCAAGGCTATGAAGTGCATGGCATTATTCGCCGCACTTCTACCTTTAATACCGATCGCATCGACCACATCTACGAAGATCCCCATAGTCCGATCGCTCAGTTATTCTTGCATTACGGCGACCTGACTGACGGCACCACCCTGCGCCGCATTCTGGAAGAAGTGCAACCCTGTGAAATCTATAACTTGGGTGCCCAATCCCACGTTCGGGTCAGTTTCGACTCTCCCGAATACACCGTGGATGTGGTTGGTATGGGTACGCTCCGACTGCTGGAAGCCATTCGCGACTATCAACGCCGTACCGGAGAACAGGTGCGATTCTATCAAGCGGGATCATCGGAAATGTTTGGGAAAGTTTTGGCAGTCCCCCAAACCGAAACCACTCCCTTCTATCCCCGCAGTCCCTATGCCTGTGCGAAGGTCTACGCGCATTGGCAAACGGTCAACTACCGCGAATCCTATGATTTGTTCGCTTGCAATGGGATTCTGTTTAATCATGAATCGCCCCGTCGCGGCGAAACCTTCGTGACTCGCAAAATTACCCGCGCCATTGCTCGGATTGTTGCCGGACAACAGAAGAAATTGTTTATGGGTAATCTTGATGCCAAACGGGATTGGGGATATGCCAAAGATTATGTGCGGGCGATGTGGTTGATGTTGCAACAGGATGAACCCGATGATTATGTAGTTGCGACTGGCGAAACCCATTCAGTCCGGGAATTTCTGGATATTGCTTTTGGCTATGTCAACCTTGATTGGCAGGACTATGTTGAGTTTGATGAGCGATATCTGCGCCCAACTGAAGTCGATTTATTAATTGGCGACCCGGCAAAAGCTAGGCAAAAGCTAGGTTGGGAGCCTTCTGTGACATTTGAGCAATTGGTCAACTTAATGGTCGAAGCTGATCTAAAAGCGTTGGGTTTAGTGCCGCTCAAGGGCAGTGCTATTCCACCTATTGATGATGTCGCAACGGTGCGTCAACCCGTGACTAGTTCGATGCCCTGACGATCGCAAGGAGGAGGAAAGCACAGCCATGACAACAGCATTTGATCTCACTGGCAAACGCATTCTGGTGACGGGTGGTTCTGGTTTCTTGGGTAAACAGGTGGTCAAGTCCTTGTGTGCTGCGGGTGCTGATATCAACAAAATTACAGTGCCGCGATCGCGGGATTGTGACCTGCGCCACTTGGAAAACTGCCAGCGGGCAACCTTCCAGCAAGATCTGGTGATTCACCTAGCGGCGCATGTGGGGGGAATTGGCTTAAACCAAGCCAAGCCCGCCGAGCTGTTTTACGACAATCTAATCATGGGAACCCAACTGATTCACGCTGCTCATGCCGCCGGGGTGCAAAAATTTGTCTGTGTTGGCACGATCTGTGCGTATCCCAAGTTTACGCCAGTGCCCTTTCAGGAAGATGATCTCTGGCTGGGTTACCCGGAAGAAACCAACGCGCCCTATGGGATTGCCAAAAAAGCCCTCCTGGTGCAACTACAATCATACCGACAGCAGTATGGGTTTAATGGGGTATATGTGCTGCCCGTGAATCTTTATGGCCCCGAAGATAACTTTGATCCCCGCAGTTCTCATGTGATCCCAGCCCTAATTCGCAAAGTGCATGAAGCGCAACAACGGGGTGACAAACAAATTTCCATCTGGGGTGATGGTAGCCCCACCCGCGAGTTTCTCTACTCCACCGATGCGGCCCGTGGAATTGTGATGGCAGCTCAATTTTATAACCAACCGGAACCCGTCAACTTGGGCACGGGGGCAGAAATCTCGATCAAAGCGTTGGTCACACTGATCT
>JAIXVO010000482.1 GCA_027482985.1 Cyanobacteriota bacterium | reverse complement strand
GTCCAGATGGGCGATCAGGTTTTGAATTTGTTGGGGGGGAACGTTGAGGCTGAGTAGTTTGGGGAAGAGCCAGTGGAAGGTGCCCAGTTGCCGTCGAGCAGTGGGGTCATGCAGGGTTTTTTCCAGCAGGTCGGCTTCTAACCGACTGGCGGGGGTTGATTCTTCGCCAATCCCCATGCCGTCAATAAATCCCAGCGTACTGGTGGAGCCAGTGGTGCTACTGTCACTATTGACTAGCGCGCGAAACTGCAATTGGTCGCGTTGCTCGTAGTGCTGTTCCACAATGTTGATCAGCTGGAAGTACAGGGCAAAAGCCCGCGCCGCCCGAATCGCTTCATTCAAATCCAGCCGTTCAACGACCTGTAACACTTTGGTTTCGGTAAACGTCTGCGCCTGACCTTCCGGGGAGCAAAGGTCACGCAATTGATTCAGCAGGTCTACCAACTGCTGTCCACATTCCTGACGCAAGACCGCTTCCCAAATCTCTTCTACAGATTTCAACCGGAGTCGAAGAAAAAGATCAGAAGTGGTTAACGCTGCTTCGGCAGGCAATCGGGATTCGGTTGCGGTGCTAGGGCTAGAAGCATCATCGGCTGAAGAACGTGTGGCGCTCATGGAGTCTGCTACTCAGGTTTATGATTCAAAATATTTTATTGTCTAATCCCGGCATTTTGAAGTTCTTCGTGCGACCAAATCCTTTTAAGAATTATCAGGATTTCTGCAGGATGGGCTGTATTAAGTGTTCGGAGGGGGTGCGGTGGGAGGGGTGAGGCTGGGCAGGCGATCGCCCCGCCACAATTCTTCACTCCAGTCGCCAACCGTCTGCAGCCCAGCCGCAACCAGACGACTGCCCACGAGCAGACCCAGCACAGGCACAGTTGCCAACCCAATGGCAATTTGCACTGGCAGCAGGGTGGTGGGATTCATGGGGGATTCAGCAGGAGGATGTTCAGGCATAGTGTGTTCACTTGTAACATGGAATGGTATTAAGTTTAGTAAAATTCCGGCAGGATGATCGGATGTACTCTGAAAAAGGACTTGACGTTCAGCCCTAGGTTCGCAGGTGGCATCCCATCCTGTCTTGGCTAAAGGGTCGTCAATGGGGGAGGTGGATATTTTCGTGGACTGGGTGCGATCGCCGCTTAAAAAGGTGGGCGATTTGGCGCAAATGTGGTATCCCTATGGGGCATCGTTGCGACCGTAACGAGCTGACTGAGATGAACTGATCAAAACTGCTGCATGCTGAACGATGAGAGACAATCCCAATCTTTGCCAGGGGGCGATCGCCCGTTCCCTGCTGCCGTTCCCGTGACGCGCACCGCCCTGCTGCACTGGTTCCAACAAGTGCTAGAGCCGAGTCAAGCGCAGGTGAAAGTGCGGCTGCGCGGCAATAATTTGTATGTGTTGTGTGAAAGTCGCGTTGAGCCTGACCCCGACACGATCGCTCGGTTACTCACGTCAGCATTCGCAGCGCGATCGCTGGAAACCCTGTTACCACCCGGTGCGCCCGACATTCATCGCCTCATTTGCTACGGACGCATCCGGGGGCAGTCTCATCCTGCCTGGTCGCGAGAACTGGGGGTGACGAACCCCTCAGCCCCCGCCCTCACTGCCCCCACTCCAGCCGCAGACCCAACGGCACTCCTGGAGTTGGCCCGGCAGGGCGACCCCAGCGCGATCGCGCAGTCTCTCAGTCAAGCCTTAAGTGCCCTGGGCATTGGCATTCGCGCCAAGCTGGACAAACCCAGCACCAGCCAACCAGCGGGATTGAAGCGGCTGTTGATTCTCTGTGAATCCGGTTACACGCCCGATCCTTCCTTGCTGGCAGCACCCATCACCCAACGGTTACGGGAATTAGAACTGACCCAATTCCGGGATGCCGTGGTGTTTGGACAGGTGAGTGGCGAACATCAGCCCGAGTGGATGGTGCGGGTCGACTTAACCCCACCCGATGAAATGTTGCGGGAGTGGGCGCATTGGGGGGATGTGCAGGCGATCGCTCGCTTGTTGAATCGCACCCTCCAGCCCCAGGCCATCACCCTGACGGCCTTGCTCAAGGATGTGACGCTGCATCTCTCTTGTACCCAGGCCGGGGGGACTGTGCCCGATCAAACCAGCACGATCGCCAGTGTCGTGCCCACCCTGCAAGCGCTTACTCCCCAGGGCATTCAGTCCGCTGTGCTGTACGGGGCACCTCAGTTTATGCCTGCCACGCCTGCCGATACGTCTGCCGGTTGGGTGCATTTAATCGATCTCGCTGCACCTCAGTCAGAACAGGCAGTGACGACGCTCGATCGGGCCAAGCAGGGAGACTTGCGATCGCTGACCTTCCTGCTCACCCGCCTGCTGAATCCCGACCTCGATGGCACCCTCGCCACCGGAGGAACCCGCGTCCAAATTCGCCAGAAAGGTGATTTGCTGCACATTCTGACCGAAGCCCCCAACTGTCCCCGGCAAGATACGGTCGTGCCCGCGATCGGGCGGTGTTTGAAGCCGCTGCAAATTGCGGGCGTGGTGGGCGTGCGGTTATATGGGCGGCGATCGGGCCAAAAGCAACCCCTGTGGCATTACGGCATGGATTTTGGTTCACGCCAGCAATCTCGCCTCGTCCCCGAAGCCACACCCGAATTTGCCGCCTCCGATGCCCATGTGGAAGAGTTATTGTCGCCACCGGGAGCGATCGTTCGCTGGTCAGAACTCCCGGATGAAGGACTGACGGCTTCCATTAAGCGGCTCTATGCGCAAACGATCGAGGGGGTTCAGCGATCGCTGATTCGCACCCAACTGTTTATTCCCATTGAAAATCCGGCGCTCACTTCCAGTCTGGTGCCTGTCACTGCTGCCGCTCAGGGCAAACGGCAACGGCTGCAAGTGGCGCTTCTGTGGACGGCGATCGGGGCCTTATTGGTGTTCCAGGCGGATTGGCTGCTGGGTTACTGGTTGCGGCAAACCACCGAACAGGCCAAGCTGGCTCAACCCTTGCCCCCTGTGCTCCCCAGCCCTACGCCCCCTGCGACGCTGCCCGATCTGGGACTGAAACCGGCTCGTCCGACCACTGGTTTCAATGCCCAGCCCTTTACCCAACCGGGCGACCAACCCCTGGTACCAGAGGCCACCGCCCCCGGTGAATTACCCGCATCGCCCCTCTTGGCCAAGGCCAGCACACTGTTACCCCAGGGCGAAGCTTACCCCAGTTTTAATAGTCGCCAGTTGGATGCTCAGGTCGCCCTTTACCGCCAATATCTCGAAATTCATGGAGCGCCGGATGTGCTGGTGGTCGGCAGTTCCAGAGCGTTACGCGGGATTGATCCAGCCGCCCTGGAAACCGCTCTCGCCCAGCAAGGTTATGCCGATGTCAAGGTGTTTAACTTTGGCATTAATGGGGCGACGGCACAGGTAGTGGATTTGGTGTTGCGCCAAATGTTGCCCCAGGATCAACTACCGAAGCTGATTCTATTTGCCGATGGAGCGCGGGCATTTAATAGTGGACGGCAGGATATTACCCATAACGGGGTGATTGCTTCAGCGGGTTACAAGGCGATGGTGGCGGGTAATCCACCGATTCCGACGAATGTGGCGACGAAGGTGCCGGAAGCGCGATCGCAGGGGAATCGCAACACCAGCGAAAACGGGACGGCACTGCCGACCAATATTTATCAGCAGTGGAATGAAGCTTTGAATGAACGAGTGGCGGGTTGGTCAAACCTCTATGCCCAGCGCGATCGCTTCAAAACCCAGTTACGCGAACAATTTACGGCGCTGTTACCTCAAGAATTAACGACCTCCGAGATTCTGGCGACATCTGATAGTTTGATTGACTCCTCCCCCGTGGCCTCAGCTGCCGGAACCGGAACGGGCGCGATCGCCGATGGGCAAAATTGGGTGGATATTGATGGCTTTTTGCCGCTCTCGGTGCAGTTCAATCCCATCACCTATTATCAAAAATATGCGCGGGTGGCTGGCGATTACGATTCTGACTATGACGCGTTTACCCTCCAGGGGGGACAAACCGATGCCATGATCGAGATCGCAGCCTACACCCAGGAACGCAATATTCCCCTCGTGTTTGTGAATTTGCCACTGACTCAGGAATACTTAGACCCCATTCGCAAACGGCATGAAGACGAATTTCAAAAGCACATGTTGCAACTGGCGACCCAACACGGTTTCTTCTACCGCAATTTGGGCAATGCCTTTTTGACCAAACCCCGCTACTTCTCCGATCCCAGCCACTTAAACCGTTACGGTGCGTATGCAGTATCGCAACGGCTGGCTCAAGATGTCATGATGCCGTGGCAGGTTACCCGCTAAGCGATCGCCCATTCTGCGGCGGCATGATTAGAATCAGTACAGCGTTCTATTGTTATTCTCCGGCGCTCTGCTCATGCCCAATCTGGCTTCGGCTCCATCAACCGTTCTGATTTTAGGATTTCACGCCCTCTCTGATCCGCTGCGGCTTCAGACAGTTGAACTGTTGCGGCACCAGGAAATGTGCGTGTGCGATTTGTGCGAGGTCTTAGCTGTGACGCAATCCAAATTATCGTTTCATTTAAAAACCTTGAAGGAAGCCAATCTCGTGCGAACGCGGCAACAGGGACGCTGGATT
>JAIXVO010000722.1 GCA_027482985.1 Cyanobacteriota bacterium | reverse complement strand
TTAAAGCAGAATGGGCAACAGGCTAGCGGTTGTTACACCCATTACCCATTACCCATTACCCATTACCTCTCTACAACCACCCACCCCCACTTAGTAAGCATCTTGCAGCTCGTAGAAGTCGGGTGAAATGTAGTCTTTGCGGAGGGGGTAGCCAATCCAATCTTCGGGCATGAGAATGCGCTTGAGGTTGGGATGCCCTTCGAAGACAATGCCGTACATGTCATAGGTTTCCCGTTCCTGCCAATCTGCTGTCTTCCAAATCCAATAGACGGAAGGCACGGAGGGGTTTTCGCGAGACAGAAAGACCTTGACGCGGACTTCTTCGGGACGATCGGCATAATCCGAGACTTTCGTCAGGTGATAGAAGCTGACTAGATCTTGACCGGGACCCGCATCATAACCGCCCTGACATTGCAGGTAGTTGAAACCGTAGGCGTACAGTGCGGTACAAATGGGAATCAGAAAATCGCGATCAACCTTGATAATCTCCACACTGGAGGCATCCAGCCCGGAGAATTCGTGATCAAAGCCGTTTTCTGAAAGCCACTTCGAGACTTTGCCAGCTTCCGTCAGTTGGGCAGAAGCTGTGATTGCCTGTTGTTCATCAGCCACGGGTGGTCTCCTCCTGCTGGGCAGCAGCGGAAGTCAAAAGCGCGGGGGGAATGGGCATTCCCATTGCTTCCATCAGTTCCTTCGGTGCGGCATTGCGGGTGCCAGTTTGGAGATACCGCCCATCCAAAATCTCATCGACGGCCTGCATGGTGTGGGTGGTGCTGTAGTAGCGGTGCACCTGGCGCAAGTTGCCACGTTCTTGAATGGATTCGTTGGAAATTTTTTTCCGCAGCTTGATGATGGCATCAATGATGGCTTCGGGGCGGGGCGGACACCCTGGCAGGTAGACATCGACGGGAATCAGCTTATCCACGCCACGGACTGCGGACGGTGAATCGACACTGAACATCCCGCCCGTGATGGTGCAAGCGCCCATCGCAATCACATATTTGGGATCGGGCATTTGCTCATACAACCGCACCAAAGCTGGAGCCATCTTCATGGTGACGGTGCCAGCGGTGATGATCAGGTCAGCCTGACGTGGGGTGGAACGCGGGACTAAACCGAAGCGATCGAAGTCAAAACGGGAGCCAATCAAGGCTGCGAATTCAATGAAGCAACAGGCGGTGCCGTACAACATCGGCCACAAGCTCGACAGCCGCGCCCAGTTGTACAGATCATCTACGGTCGTCAAAATGACGTTCTCGGACAAATCCTGAGTTACCTGAGGCTTCTCAACTGGATTCAAAAATTGCTCACCGGGTGCCAGGATTGCACTACCAGATGAGGGATTCGGGGTTAAGACCATTCCAAAGCTCCTTTCCGCCAAGCATAAACAAGACCAATCACCAGAATGGCAACGAAAATCAGGGCTTCAATGAAGGCGAGCAACCCTAATTTGCTGAATGCCACGGCCCAGGGGTAGAGAAACACAGTTTCTACGTCAAAAATGACGAACACCAGGGCAAACATATAGTAACGAATATTGAACTGAATCCAGGCACCGCCAATGGGTTCCATGCCCGACTCGTAGGTGGTGCGACGCTCAGGACCCCGACGACTGGGACGCAACAATTTTGAAGCGGTGAGCGCTAGTGCCGGGACAAGACTGCACACCAGCAGGAAGCCTAATAGATATTCGTATCCGGTGAGAACAAACACGTGAGTAATTACCCTTCTATGACTTGGGACTTAGTTACGGTGTTGACCAACCTTCATATTATAGGGGTCTGGCCTTTACATATTGATAGACGCTGGCAAGTGGATCTTTGCAGTTGATCAAATAGAGGCGAATCAATAGATGTCACCCATTTCCTCGATCGCCCCTGATCCCGCCGTCGCGATCGCCGCCACTAGGCTCTCTGCCCCAAACCGAATTGGGTCAGTACAGGGCAATCCGGTGTCCTGACTGACCTGAGCGATCGACTGCTGGGCACTGGCTGCATCGAGATGGTGAGTGTTAAGGGCGATCGCGACCACAGGGACTGGAGCAAAAGCGCCCGCTCCATGCGCCACCGCTTCATACAGGGCGACGACTTCTCGCAATGGCGGAATGGGGACATCGGGCAAGCGGCTGAGGTGGGTTTGACCCGCGCGATGGACGAGAATCAGGTGTGTTGGTTGACTGCCTCGAATTAGCGGTAAGGTGGCAGTAGACGAGGGATTGAGCAGCGATCCCTGCCCTTCGATGTGGAGAATGTCGTAGTCCTGCCCAAATTTCATCACCTGTTGTTCGATCGCCCCGGAAGCAAAATCGACGCGGACGGCATCCAGCGCCACCCCATCGCCAGCAATCATGAGTCCGGCCTGACCGGAGGCAATCAATTTCGAGCGCCAGCCCCACTGTTGACTGGCAGCATGGAGGGCGAGGCTAGTAGACATTTTACCGATCGCCATATCGGTGCCCACGGTCAGCACCCGCCGGCAGGGGAGGGTTTTGGCTTTGCCCGTACCTACTTCCAAGCCAGCGGGTTCCTGCCGCATATCCCACAGCCATTGTCCGGGCTGGAGGAGTGCCGTTAGCTCCGGGTCTGCCATCAGCGGTGTGTGCAATCCGTTGGCGACCGAGAGCCCAGCCGCGATCGCCTGTTGTAACTCCTGTCGCCAGGCTGCGGGTAAAGCGCCGCCCGTGGGGGCAATCCCAATTGCCAGGACATCCGGTTGATAGGCTAACGCCTCCCTGACAGAACCCACAATCGGGGCGGGTCGCTGGATGCCAGTGAGGGCTACCAGATCTTCGCCGGGACAGTCACGATCAATGACGACGGCGATCGTGGTTTCACTGAACCGTAACAAGGACAACCCCGTTTTCCCTTTATTCCCCTTGATCCCTTCGTGCAGCAGAATGGCTAATCGATGATGGGGTTTGAGCATAGGGGCTGATTCCGGTGCAACTGGATGTCCAGGCTGATCTTATCGCCATTCTTCGATGACCATTCAATTACCTCATCTAGTCCCTCCGCAATCGCTGGCGGCGCACCCCAGAGCCGACGATACATGCGGTCGATCACCGCTGGCGGTACTTGGCGATCGCGCGCTTGATTTCGCTGCAAACAGACCTTCAGGGGGGTGTTGAGCCAGATGCCCGTGATGTGAGTAAAACCGCAGTCCCGGCTGAGGGCGATCGCCTGTCGCCGTTGCTTGCGGACCACATTTGTCGCATCATAAATTGCCTCCGTCGCCGTCCCATCATGAACCGCACGAACCGCCTGCCGCAGTTGCCGCTCCACCTCTCGCCAGATCAGGAGCCAATCACCCTGCACCGCCTCAGCTCCAAACAATTGGGCACGAATGGCATCAGTCGAAATCAATTGCCGCCTGGGGTCAGCTTGCAACAGTTGGGCAGCGAGCGTGGATTTACCACTGCCGGGTAAGCCAATCAACAGCAGGAGGCGCGGCATGATGCGGTTATGGCGAAGCGGCAGGATTGGGGCGGTTCCGGGTGCCATCGGGCAAATCTAACTCTACGCTTGCCCCCCGATCCAACAGTTCAACATCCCACTGCCCCCGACTTCCGGTTTCAAACACGATATAGCGACCATCGGGACTGATTTTGGGATTGCGAAACCAGCCCCGGTAGCCAACCGTCAGAATTTGGGCTTGCTGGGTGGCGCGATCGTAGAGTTCAATTTCGGGACGGGCGCTATCACTGGCAATGTAGGCCAGGTAACGTCCGGTATAACTGAGGCTAGGCGATTCCGCGATCGCATCCCGCCGATTCAGCCGAGGCAACAGGACATAGCGCCGCTCCTGCAAGTCGTACATCAACAGGCTGCGGGTGCCCTCTCGATTGGACACAAAAGCGAGGTACCGCCCATCACCGCTTAACGCGGGCTGCTCATCATTCCACCGACTGTTCAATTCCCCTGATTCAGTCGCAACGGGTGTCGGCTCACAAGCGGACAGCAGTCCGGCGATTAACACCAGACTGCTGCCACATTTGAACCGATTGAACAGGCGCGATCGCCCATCGTTGTAGGAACCGTTAGTCATACCATCGGCACCATTCGCTCCCAGCTACTCATCACCCCAATTGTCATTTTCATCGGGGTCAATGGGGCGATAGTCTACATACTCGGAGGGCAGATCATCGGCAGGGCGGCGATCGCGCGATCTGGCCATGTCATCGTCTTCAGGTCGGGGGCGGCGGGATCTGCCGGCGGGGGGTTCATTTGCCACCCGAGTCGGGGCATTTCCGCGCGAATTGGCACGACGCACATCGGCATCGGGCAAATCAGCACCCAAGTCGTCACCAGCCCGCGGACGGCGACGGGGGCGATCGGTGTAACCCGCGCGATCGTCCAGGCTGGCGCGAGGTGGGGCAGCCGCTGGCCGTCGCCGTGCGCCTTCTTCATACTCGTCACGAGCCGGACGAGCATCGCGTGAGCCTTGAATCCGGCGGGTGCGAGGGCGTTCATCAAATGCCCCAAATTCATCTAATTCGGCGCGGTAAACCTTACTCACCGGACGGTCTTCATCCACGATGGGGGCATTGCGTTTTGCCTGTTCTGTCGTTGCGCCCCGCAGCCGAATGCTTTCTACTGCAAAAAAGACAGCGGAAGCGGTCAACATAAATTGACCAAACTGCAAAATGGGATCTTGCCGCCATCCCTGGAAGAAGAGAATGCCGCCACAGAGCAGGGCGACAGCAGCGAAGAAAATGTCATGGTCGCGCGCTAGTTTGGGGCGAAAGGAGCGCAAAAAGTAGAGTGCCAGTCCTGACGCGGCCAGCGCAATGCCAACAATACTGCTCCAACCCAATCCGACATTTACCATCGCCCAGCCTCTCTGAAGTACATCTATGTTAGCGAGTAATGCTGCAATTCTCCAAACAAAAGCACCCTGGCAGTAAGGGATTGCGGTGGCTCTCGCTCACCTCATCCAGCCAGGGTTAAGACGACCTGAAATCACAGAGTGACTCAGACAACACATTAAGAACGCTGAATTTTGTCTTTCTGGCTGATGAAAATCAAACCAATCGTTGCGGGGACTAACACAATCACCACACCCGCTAGCAAGCTGAGAAAAAAGTTCATTAAGGAAGGAGTCATGATCCCTGGCCTCTCACATTCAAGATTTATTGCTTATTCTATCGGTCTGTTACACCCTTGAGAAGCGAATCCGGCAGAACCTTGGCAGAAAATGCGGGGCGATCGCGGGAAATGGGCAGTTTGCGAGGGTTGAATCCCGCTAAGATCATGAGAGAACGTTTACATCCCTTCACTTTGAGCGCGTATGACGGCGGCTGAAATTACATCCTGGGTCTTAGGCCCCCTGCTGGCAGTGATGATCTTCCTCTTCATCTTTCGGATCGTGTTGACCTGGTATCCCCAGGTGAATGTGCAGCAGTTCCCATTGAATCTGGTTTTCCTGCCGACGGAGCCGTTGCTCGCGCCCGCCCGGAAACTCATCCCGCCGCTGGGTGGCGTGGATATTACGCCAATTCTCTGGGTAGGCATTTTGAGTTTGCTGCGGGAAGTCTTGTTAGGCCAGCAGGGTTTAATTACGATGATGACTCGCCTGAGTTAAGCCGCCGCTAGAAACCTTGAGCAAGTCTCACCGCCACTCCTCACTCCAGCAATTCGATGTCCCGCGATCGCCTTATGTCACCAAACGTTGCATTTGGCAATCTTTCTGCTGCTTCGAGTCCTAGCTTTTTCAGTAAGATCAACAGTAGAGGGATCGGTTCTCGCGCTTCATCTCATCCCAACTGGCGATCGCTCCCGTGTTTGTACGGTCAACAAACACCCCGGTTGCTGCATCTGAAGGAGGTGCACCATGACCACTAAATTGACTTATCGATTATTTGAGGGGCTAGCAGGTAGCATTCTTGTCCTCCTAGGCGTTCTGTTGACTGCCAAAGCCGTGCCGCAACCGCTGGCTGTCAATCCTGCCGATTTACCTGCCCGCGATCCAGCCGCTACCGACTGGCAAGTTGGCATGATGGCGCAACCCGACCAACACTTCATCGTGATGATGCTGCCCCACCATGAGGATGCGATCGCCATGGCTGATCTCGCCCTCAGCCGCGCCCACCATCCCGAACTCAAAACCTTGGCACAACGCATTAAGCAAACGCAAACCCAAGAAAACCGCCAAATGCGAGCCTGGTATCAACAGTGGTTCGGCCAATCCGTGCCCACCGAGTCAATGGGCAGGGGGCGCGGACTGATCGCTGGTCGAAACTGGCAACGTCCCAGCCAGACTGGGTGTATGAGTACTGACCTCGAACCACTCAACACCGCACCCGACTTCGATCGCACCTTTTTAGAAACCATGATCTCCCATCACCAAATGGGCATTCGCATGGCCGAAATGGTGCTCGCCCGCAGCGATCGCCCCGAAATTCAAACCCTGGCTCAAGCCATCATCCAAGCGCAAACTGCCGAAATCGATCAGATGCAGTATTGGTATCAGGAATGGTATCCCGAAGGGGTAGCGGTGAATGAATAGGAAGGTGAGGGAGGGAGAGGAAGGAAAGGAGTCAGAAGTCAGGAGTCAGGAGTCAGGAGTGGTGGGGAGAGAGAGAATTTTGTAGAGACGGTGCCGTTGGCACGTCTATTGGGAGAGAAAGAATTTTGTAGAGACGGTGCCGTTGGCACGTCTATTGGGAGAGAGAGAATTTTGTAGAGACGGTGCCGCTGGCACGTCGATCGGGAGAGAG
>JAIXVO010000321.1 GCA_027482985.1 Cyanobacteriota bacterium | reverse complement strand
TGCTAATTGCTGTAATTCCGCCGTGATGCGATCGCGATCGGTCTGTCCCATTGTTTGAAAAATCACCTGCGTCGATTGCGTCCCCGTTTGCGCTTGCCAGACATACTGCCTTCCCGGCTGCAAAGGATCACCCGTATAAGCGATCGCGGTTTGCCGCTGCGGTTGCTGCTGCCAGAGCGATCGCGCTGGGGTGCCCAACTCGCTGACGGTGATCGTTTCCACCTGGCCTTGCCACACAAAAATGGGGCGATCGCGCCACATCACCCGTCGCTGCATGAACTGCGGCACCACGGGGCAAATGTCTCCCCGCGATGTGCGCGTTCGCTCCTGATCCCGCCGCCGATTAATTTGCTGCCAGATCTGCTCCCAGGAATTCGGCGATCGCTCAGGCTGACTTTTTTGATTGGTTGCCAGAAGCGATTTTGGCTCGAAAGCTTGACTCCTGGCAGGTGCCAAGTTGGGCAGGGGGGCAGCGGCAGCGAGAGCACGAACTGATTGCGTAAATGATTTCATGGCATAGTCCGCCATCCAGTCAGGTGCCGGACTCGCTGGAGGAGCCAACACCGCAGGCGGGCACAGCGGAATGGCAGACGGCGCTGGAACTGAAGGTAGTAGGGCAGGGACAGATGTCGGAGGAGGTGGCGGCAGATTGGGTAACGGAGCAGGGGCGGGGGGAACTGCGACAACGGGAGGCGCAGGAGCGAGGCGATCAGGTAAGACGACACCAGGATAAGTTGGGACTGGCGGCGGCACGACGACCACGGGCGGCTCTACCATTGGCGGGGGCACTGGGACAGGCTGAGTGGAAGCAGGTGGAGGCGGAGTTACAGCAGGAGCAGGAGCGGGGGCGATGGGCGGCATCGCGGGATTAGCGGGAGGGGGCAGTGGTGCGGCAGCGGAGGGCGAGACGATCTCGGTCGCGAGAGGTGCAGGGGCAGCAACAACGGAGGGTGGGAGAGCAGGAATGGTGCCAGAAGGGGGAGCTGGAATGGGTCGTGTGGGTGGATTGCTGGGAGATGGAATGTTGCTGACGGGTGGGGACTGGGGCAGGCGCAGGGCACCGAGTTCGGGATCAGATGTGAGCGAAAGCGGGTCAGAGGGGAGAGCCGGACAGAGAAAGGGGAGGAGGGGCGGTGTGGGGTCTGTGATGCGGGACGTGTGCGGTCTTTCGCGATTTCGAGGTCGTGCCCAGGCAGACTCCGGGGCAATGGTGAAACAGAGCCACAGACTGGAGACGAGGAGCGGCAGGGTAGAGGCGGCGGAGCGAGGAGTCATGCTATTTTCTCCAGAGTGAGGGCAGGCAATACAGCCCGATCGCGGCGATCGGGAAGACGATGGGCAGCAACAGGGCACCCGAGATAAAAATTTGGTAACTCACGACGCTATACAGGACGGTGCCGATCAAAACCGGGTAACCAATGCGGCGAGATTTAATTTGAGTCAGGCGTTTGGCGACGATCGCGCCCAGCAGTAGCATCCACAGATCGGGAATGGGCACCACCAGCCGTTGGGTGAGCAGGTGATGAATCGCGTAGGCACTCAGTTCACCGCCGGTCATCGTGGCGCGGCTGGGTTGATTGCGGGGTGCCCAATAGCGCACAGCAGCGGGGGCGGCACTGTGATCCGGTGTGTGGTCATCTAATCCCGCTCCGGCATAGCGATCGGAGGCAATTAGGATGACGGGCGGCGGGGCGAGTTGCCGCTGGCGGGCATAGGGTCGCTCCCAGAGACGGTAGGCGGGCATTCGGTCATAGATGCGATCGGGGGGAATCGAAAAATCAAAAATGGGTTGCAGCCAGAATTGCCCCCAATCGCGCGACCATTCAGTGAGGGGAAAGGTTTGCTGAAAGGGGCGGGGGGATTGGGCGATCGCCAATCGGTAGGTAAACGGACAGAGGCGATCGCAGGTTTGTCCCGCTCGTGGCAATGGCAAAAACCAATCAGCGGCATCGGTGTAACCCTGCGTCGCCCATTGCGGCATTTGGATGCCAATGTCAGGATGTACCCCCAATTCGTGATCCGCATCCAGAATTGAGGCCAGGACGAAGCGAGCACGGTGATTGGCAACGAGCGATCGCACAGCTTCTCGAATCGCCACCACATCGCCCGCTTTTTGCAACGTCGGTTCATCCAGCAAATAATCAATCCCAATGACTTGCGGCTGATCCGGCGCGAGTTGCTGCAAGACTTGCGTCAGATATCCCCACGGCAAAGGGTTGCGGCGTTGAATTTGAGCCACATCTAAGGATTTTTTGTCGATCGCAATCAGTCTGACGGGGGGCGAGTTTTGGGGAATCTGCCCGGTCAGTTGCCGATACACAGCCTGCCCATATAACCGCTGATTGAGTAAAGCATCCTGCACCGGAAAGAGCACACTCAAAATCGCCAGACTGCTCAATACGCCCACTTCCCAGCGAGTTGGGAGCCACTGCCGCCGCCACAGCGCCCATCCCGTCGGACGGAGTTGTGGTAGAGTAGCACCGGGATGCCGAAACACAGACGGAATCCAGGCACTGGAGGGATAGGTTAAATTTGGGTCGTGTTGCAGTCCCGCTGCGCTTCTGCCTGCATTAATGCCGCCAATTGTTCATCCAACGCGATTTGAATTTGCTGATCGACCGCGCGTAACTGCGCCGGGGTGACATAGGCGATCGCCTGCTGCCACACGATCGCTTGCAATTGTCTCACCATATGATGGCGAATATCGGCACGCAAGGGCTTGAGGTTGAGCAACCGAGACACCGTATCCTGACCGCGCACCCCCAGCATGACGGCAATTTCTCCCATCGATCGCTGGTCACAATAATAAGCTTGCAACGCCAGCAGGAAGCGATCGCCCCGCTCTGGATTAGTTTTCTGCAAGCGGTCTTGAATGACAGCCGCGATTGCCTGTTGCAACGCGCTGAGAAACTGTTGCCGATAGGCTTGCAAAAACGCAAATTGTTCCATGCTGGCCTCATCGGGTGACTCAGTGAGTTGATATTCCAACTGTGCCCGCGTTTCTGGCTCATCAAAGGATTGACCAGATTGAAAGCCGCCCCGCCGCGCTAATCGATATTGCCGAATGTGTTGCGATAAAGTCTGCAATTGTTTCAAGACGACGGCTGGCTCAAGGCTGACTTGAGTTGCGACCTGCATTTTCTCACTCATCCGCTGCAATTGGGCTGCTGTGGGTGGGGCACAAACGGCGCGATCGCCCTGTTGTTGACGCTGTTGCAGGCGATCGGGAAGATACACCGCCCGATAGCTGGCTAACAGCAAACAAGCTTGCTGCACGGCGGTGGGATGCCAGCGGTGAAATTGCGTCAGCAACGTCGCCAAGTGATCGGGTTTGGTGTCGTTAAGCAAAGCCCAGGGACTAATTAAATAAACACCATGTTCCAGCAGAAATTGTTTCACATCCGGATGCTGGCGAGTACAGCGCATCGCCCAGGCGAAAAGGTTGCCACTTCCCGGTTTGAAGGTTTGCAAGATGTGAGCACTCAACGGTTGATAGGCAGTCGGGTGCAGCGTCCCATCATCATCCAGCACCAGCGGCAACAGGTCATTCAATTGAAGCCGATGATGCTGACCAAATTGCCGCACTAAACTCTCACAAGCACCCACGATCGCCGATGAGACAAAACACCGTAAACACAATTGGGCTTCCGGTGGCGCGGCATCGATCAGAAATTGGTGCAGGCGATCGCCCTCCAGATTAAGCCGCGTTAAATCAGCCAATTGCGTTTGCAAAAAATGTTGTGCCACTGGCAAGACCACAGCCTGGTAGTGCCCCGCTGGATTCAATTGGAGCAGCGTCCAATACGATGTCAGGGCGGAGGTAGATTCATCACGATCCATCACAGCGCGTTCCCCACCAAAATGAAGGGTGCCCAGTAGTAAGGATGGCTGAAATCCACCGAGCGATCGCGCTCTACTAACCGTCTGGCCCCTGCCCGCAGATTGGGCAAGTCCTGCAGGGTAACTTTGCCGTGGATAAAGTTCAACTGGACAGCCTGAATCGCCTGACTTTTGGTGAGATGCCCCTGCGCCAGATGGTGGTAAAGCTGCTGCATCCACAGGCTGGTACTGGGATCATTCACCTGCCAGAGCGACGCAATCACAGCTTTCGCACCCCGTTCCAAAAAGGCGTTATTCAATCCGGCGATCTCCATCCCATCCTGGTCGCGCCGTCCGCCCAGCGCCGTTTCGCAAGCTGACAGCACGACTAAATGCACTCCCGGCAATGCCTGCAGTTGGCGAATATCGGGAGCCATAAAGCGATCGCC
>JAIXVO010000076.1 GCA_027482985.1 Cyanobacteriota bacterium | reverse complement strand
GGAAGCGAGGTAGCTTTTTTGTTTTTTTTTTTTTGAATCAAATTCGTTTTGCTATTCCTAACGCAGAACTCTGGACTGTAGCGGATCAGCCGATGGAAGGAGAAGGAATTATCAATTTTGGCAAGGTCTCCTTAGAGAAGTTGTGTGAGTTATACCAACGAGCATGGGTATTTTGTATGCCCAGTACTTACGAAGGATTTGGTGTTCCTTATGTCGAAGCGATCGCATCTGGTACAGCCGTAGTAGCTAGTCCTAATCCTGGAGCAAAAGAAGTTTTAGCAGTAGGTAAATACGGCATTTTAGCAGAAGATCAAGATCTGGGGAATCAAATCATTCGTCTGTTACAAGATCAAACACTCAGAATGTCTTATGAGCAAAAAGGACTATTGCGTGCTCAAGACTTTAGTTGGGATTCAGTCGTCCAACAATATGAAGCTCTTTATCAGGAATTGATAGACAAATTTAGGAAGTCTTGAATCTAAGGAAACTAACAATGACTCCTTCTCATCTTTGGTGGCTAAGCTGTTATTTGTATCAAATGAAGCTTGAGTGGCTGGCTCGACTTCTTAAGGGAATACTCTTTTTAATTTTTCATGCGATTTTACCCTATCAAGCTGAAATTGAAAAAGACATAATATTACAGCATTATGGGCTTGGCATTGTAGTGCATCCTAATGTTAGGATTGGTCATCGAGTCAAGCTCTTCCAGCATGTGACGCTGGCAACTGAAACCTGGATTGGCTCACCCTATAAGATTGTGCTTGAAGATGATGTTGTCGTTGGTGCAGGAGCTAAAATCATTGGTCGTGGAGATCAAACCTTGACTATTGGCAAGGGCGCGATTGTAGGGGCAAATGCTGTTGTAACTAAAGATGTTTTGCCAGGTCAAACTGTTGTCGGTGTCCCTGCCAAACCTATTAAAGAAAGAGTGATAAGTTAGAAGTTTAGGTGGTCTTTATGATGAAATTAGATTTCGGTTGCGGTCAAACAAAAACACCAGGCTATATTGGACTCGATATCTTTGAAGGTTCCGATGTTGACGTAGTTCATAATTTCAATCAGTATCCTTATCCTTTTGCTGACAGCACTTTCGATGAGGTTATTTGTAAGTCCTCATTAGAACATGTAGATAATTTTATTCAAACAGTGGTTGAACTACATCGAATTTGTAAGCCGGGAGGAGTAATTAAGGTTTATTGTCCTCATTATTCTGGCCCAGACGCATACAGAGATCCAACCCACAAAACCTTTTTCGCATACACAACCTTTGATATTTTTGCTCAGGGAGGATCTTATCTCTCACCGTACAATGGCTTGTTGAAGATTGAAAAACGATTGTTTGGAGTTCCTGAGAACACTGGATTTCTTCAAACCATTCTGAAAAACGTATTTACAAAATATCCTCATCTTTATGAAACTCGTCTCTGTTGGATTTTTCCAGCAAAAACAATCTACTACGAATTGAAGGTAGTGAAAAACCAAGAGGGTAAGAAAGAAGCGGTAAACCCTCTGGGTGAGGGTTGCACAAGAGGTGAAGACAATTTGCTCAATCTCAGTGCATAGGATTGCTCTAGGTGAGCAAGCGACCAGTAAAACATTCACTTTGTCAAGGCAGGATCTTGATATGAGCGTATTGGTTTGCCTCGATCGCCCCTCCCCCTCACGATCGCCCCATTGCCGCAGTCACCTGTGCAGCCTTGACTGGTGGCGGCGCAAGAGGGGACTGAATCTTGCTGAGCAGCGATCGCCAGATCATCAGCGACGCGATCGCGGATTACTGAGCGAAACTAGGGTAGGACGCGCGGTAACTCAAGCATTGGCTACCGCTGCACCTCAAGCCACTCGACACAATTGCCAGCCGGATAAGAAACTTCGATACACTAAAGCTAGCTGATTGAAAGTTGCGGTCATGTATCAAACCAATCCACCCCAACCGCCTCAAGCGAGCCTACCCACCATGGATGATCTTCCCAGCGAAGACGCTGAGGAGCCTGGATTGCCAGACGAATTTCATGAATTTCAACCGCAGTTATTGCGAGAAACCTGTCAGCTTTCTGGCGAAGCGATCGCGCCCTATTTTATTGGTACCGATCTCAACCTTTACTACGATAGCCGTCAGCCCCTTTGGTCTAAACGCCCCGACTGGTTTCTGGCTTTGGGTGTCACTCCGGCCAGTGATCAACCCGCCCTGCGACTGAGCTACGTGATTTGGCAGGAAAGCGTCGTCCCCTTCTTAGTCGTAGAACTGCTATCACCTGGCACTGAAGCCGAAGATTTAGGGCGATCGCTCCGCGCGGTTGAACAGCCGCCCACCAAATGGCAGGTTTACGAACAAAGTCTGCGAATTCCTTACTACGTTGTGTTCGATCGCTATCAGAATCAACTCATTGCCTTCCGTTCAGTGGCGTTGCATTACGAAGAAATTCCGATCGCTAACCAGCAGATCTGGTTTCCTGAACTAGACCTGGGGGTGGGGGTTTGGCAGGGCCACTATCAAGCCATCGAAGGACTCTGGCTGCGCTGGTACGATGCCGCCGGCAACTGGATTCCCACCCCCTCAGAAAAGGCTGAACAAGAACGCCAACGCGCAGAGCAGGAACGCCAACACGCAGAGCAGGAACGCCAACGGGCAGAGCAGGAACGCCAACGGGCAGAACGGCTAGCCGCTAAACTGCGAGAATTGGGCATTGACCCAGACTCAATTTGAGTCAAAGTCGCCGTCTAGTTGCGGGACTCCCCCCCGCGATCGCACCCGCGTAGCCCAACTCTCACCAGCGATCCAATCCCGCTGTTCACCGATAACCTTGTTGCTGCAGGAGACGGTGCAGCCACGCTTGATCGGGTGCAGCCAAAGGCGGGACTGGGTCTTGCTGATAGTCGATCGCGAGATCGTAAGCGGCGCGATCGTAGATTTGCTGCAACAAAGGTTGTAACTCGATGTTGAAGTCGGCATCTTCCGGTTTGAGCGGCAACGGAAATGGGGGAATCGGATCAGCCAGATTAAAGGGGTAAAGCGCCGCCTGTGGTCGCGGTTCCGCGCGGCTGACCAAAATGCGATACAACGAAGGCGGCACAGCCCCCTGAATCGGCAACGGTGCAAAAGCTCGAATTAAATCCACCTCGATTAAGTGGGTGCGGCTACCCAGAATTGCCAGCCGTTTGGCTTCATATTGCGATCGCCCTTTTCCCGGTCTTTTATTACTAGGTGAAAGTAACTCTAGTGTCGTCACGACTTCACCCGTCCCAATCTCGCGAATTTCCAGATATCGTTCTCGAATTTCTTCTGGCATTGGCACTTCAACCATCACGGGTACCGTTGCTACCACTCCATCCTGTGCCGAGGCAACCGTTGGCGGTAGGGAGTCGGTTGCTGGCATGACGCGATAAACCGTCGTATCGGGTCTGCCGACCAACGTTAAATCAGTGCCGATGTCTTCATAAACCCGTTTTCCCACCGCTGCTCGGTATTTCGGTCGCAGTTGTGGTCCCAGTTCGTCAGCAATGGCGACAATGAACCGACTGTGAAACTCTTGCCACAGATCAGGGTGCTCTAAGTACGGATTCATTCCAGGGAACGGCGATGGCATACCGGGGCGGTTGGATGATTGCAGGTGGCCTGAGTTCTATATTAAGCCTTCGTCAAGACTCCGGATGAAGCCGAAGTTACACCGAAACAGGGGATAGTAGCATTGCGATCGCTCTCCCCATGATTTCATCAGCAATTAAACCCGCATCTATTTTGTGTGTGGGGAAGGAGTGGTTTCCGACCAGACCGGGAGGATTGAATCGTTATGTGCATGAGTTTATTCACCAGTTAGTTGCCAATGGCGACCAGGTGGAGCTATGTGCTGCCGATTTAACCGCCCTGGATTCCCAGTCGAATCTCACCCTGACGCATCTGACCGCCACACAGCAGACCTTACCTCATCGATTGTGGAACAGTCATCGCCAATTTCAACAACGCGCCTTCATCATTCCTGATGCGATTAACTTACACTTCTCGCTCTATAGTTTTCCAGTCCTGAATGCCCTCCCGCCAGCGATTCCGCTGACCTTTACCTTTCATGGTCCCTGGGCCGCAGAAAGTGAACAAGAGCAGCAAAACCGTTGGAGTATTGCCTTTAAATACTGGATTGAACAGCAAGTTTATCAACGGTGCGATCGCTTCATTGTACTTAGCCAGGCTTTTGGCACCATTTTGCACCAAACTTACGGGATTCCCTGGGAGCGCATCCACGTCATCCCAGGTGGGGTCAATACCCATCGTTTTCAGCCGCACCTGTCGCCCCTCGCGGCCCGGCAGCAATTAGGCTGGGCCAGCGATCGCAAGATTCTGTTTACACCACGCCGGTTGGTGCATCGGATGGGGATTGATCAACTCCTGACCGCACTCGTGACCGTCAAACAACAGGTGCCAGAAGTCTGGTTAGCGATCGCGGGTAAAGGCCCCTTGCAAACGACACTGGCACAGCAGGCTGAAGCGTTGGGCTTACAACAACACGTCCAATTTTTGGGCTATCTCCCCGACGATCAACTGCCCCTGGCCTATCAAGCGGCAGACCTGACCGTGGTACCCAGCCAAAGTTTGGAAGGCTTCGGCTTGATCCTGCTGGAGTCGCTGGCTTGCGGCACGCCAGCCCTCTGTACGCCCGTCGGCGGCATGCCAGAGGTGTTACGCCCCCTCGCTCCCGATTTAGTCACGACCACACCCGACGCTCCCGCGATCGCCCAGCAACTCATCCATTTACTCACGGGACGGGGCACCCTCCCCTCGCGTCGCGATTGCCGTGCATATGCCTGCCAAAACTTTGATTGGCAGTTGATTAGTGACCGTGTCCGCAGCGTTTTGTTAACCCCGAAATAGCGATTGCTTCGCTGGATTAGCCAATGAGTATTTTATTTTTGGACCAAAGCGGCAAGCTTGGTGGTGCCGAGCTGTCCTTAATCGATGTGGTTACGCCATTTCGCGATCGCGCGCTGGTCGGACTGTTTGCCGATGGCCCATTTCGCACCGAGCTGGAGCAACACCACATTCCGGTACAAGTGTTGACCCAACAACAACTACAAATTCGGAAAGAGAGTCCCCTGTGGGGGAACCTCAAAAGTTTGGGCGTGATTGGCCATCTGATCAAGCAGGTG
Source organism: Cyanobacteriota bacterium (assembly GCA_027482985.1). Taxonomy (GTDB): domain Bacteria; phylum Cyanobacteriota; class Cyanobacteriia; order Leptolyngbyales; family Leptolyngbyaceae; genus JSC-12. The sequence continues at coordinate 1,621 of JAIXVO010000076.1, read as the reverse complement.
GTACAACTCAGTGGGCAGTATGACTTGATCTATGCCAACACCCAACGCGCGTTTGTGATCGGGGCGATCGCCAGCCTCATCAGTCGCCGACCAGTGGTTTACCACCTCCGCGATATTTTATCGACCGATCACTTTAGTTCCAGTAATATGCGATTAGCGGTGACCTTAGCCAATCGCTGTGCAGCGCGTGTCATCACCAATTCTGTGGCGACCCAGGCAGCCTTTATTGCCGCAGGGGGGCGACCTGACCTCACAACCGTCATCTATAACGGGTTTCAGCCAGAACAGTACCAGAGTAGTGGGGCCACCAGAGCGCAGTTGCGCCAGGAACTGGCATTAGAGGGGCGATATGTGGTGGGTAGTTTCAGCCGTTTATCCCCCTGGAAAGGGCAGCACATTTTATTAGAGGCTTTAGTTCACTGCCCGCCGGAAGTGGTTGCAGTGTTCGTGGGAGAGGCATTGTTTGGGGAGCATGAGTACGTTGAGACTTTACACCAAAAAATTCAAACTTTGGGTTTGAGCGATCGCGTTCGATTTTTGGGATTTCGGTCTGATATTGCCGCCTTGATGGGGGCTTGCGATCTGATTGCTCACACCTCGACCGCACCGGAACCCTTTGGCCGCGTCATTGTGGAAGCAATGTTATGCGATCGCCCCGTGGTGGCAACGGCAGCGGGAGGTGCAGTAGAGCTAATTGAGCCGGGACTCACAGGTTGGCTGACACCACCCGGCGATGTCGCGCAACTGGTAGCGGTGATTCAGGCGTGTTATCAGCAACCGGAGGCCACCGCAGCGATCGCGCAGCGAGCCAGAATCATGGCTGGGCAGCAGTTTCATGTGGAAACGATGCGCCAGCAGGTGACCGCTTTAATCGATCAGGTATTGCATTCCAGTCCACAGGCCAAAGCAATACCCAGCTTCAGTTCACAGTGAGCGATCGCTCAAATCCTGAAATTTCAGCACCCTGGCAGTAATCGTTGGTGGACAACTTAAGGATTGGCCTAGACTAATGGTGCATTCATCATTGGGGTAGCTGCACGCGACTAAGTGAGCATGAGAATTTTCTTTCTAGATCAGAGTGGGAAACTGGGAGGTGCCGAACTGTGCTTACTGGATATTGCCAGAGAATATCGCGATCACTGCCTGGTGGGGTTATTTGCTGAGGGTGATTTCCGTGTTCGCTTACAGCAAGCCCAAATTCCAGTGCAAGTGCTCACGCAAAAAATGATTTCTGTGCAAAAGCAAAGTAGTGTGTTGGCAGGTCTGTGGAGTTTGTTGGAACTCAGTCCCACGATCGCTGAAACTGTAGCGCTCAGTCACGAGTTTGATTTGATTTATGCGAATACTCCGAAAGCTTTAGTGGTGGGGGCGATCGCCAGTGTGTTGAGCCAACGGCCCCTGGTTTACCATCTGCACGATATTCTTTCACCCGATCACTTCAGTGATATCAATCGCTGGTTACTGGTCACCTTAGCGAATCAATTTGCCACGCTGATTATTGCCAATTCGCACGCGAGTTTGCAGGCGTTTGTGGCGGCTGGCGGAAGGGCAAAACAGACCACTGTGGTCTACAACGGCTTTCACCCAGCCACTTACCAGATGGCCGCGCGCGCGCTTGTAG